>JBAVVQ010000273.1:0-15218 GCA_049697375.1 Rhodomicrobium sp. | reverse complement strand
GGATTGTATGCGGCCGTGCCAGGCCTTTCTACCGTTCGGATGGACATGGAACTCGACGGCGCGGGCCAAAGATAGGGCTGGACCTTGTGGGGTCTATCCGGGATGCGGCCGCGCGCCGCCCGTGAGGTGGGGGGCCACCCTTCTCACGGGCTGATCCTTTCCGATTCGTTGGCGAGAGAAAGATCAGCTATCCCGAGATACAATCCGGGATCGTAACACATTGGAGCGCCTGCCTTTATGCGATCCCGGCTCGCGCTTCGCTTGGCCAGGATGACGAATTGCGAAGCGGGCAGCGCCCGGCTCGCCTGTTAGCGGAGTTTGCTCAGTACAGCCGGAGGCAAGTTCGCTCCCTTTCTCTTCAGGCAATCAAGCGAACTTGCCTCCGATAAGCTGTACTGGAATCAAAAGGTTGCTAGTACGCCTTATCTGCGGGAAGTCCTGTCAGCGCCCGCGGCGAGTGGGTCAGGACTTCCCGCGGGGCGTACTAGGCTTCGAGCTTCGCGTCGAGGGTGATGTCCGCCCGGAAAAGCTTCGAAACAGGGCACCCGGTCTTAGCGGCCTGGACGGCTTGATCAAAAGCGGATTGGCTGGCGCCGGGCACCTTCGCATCGAGCGTCAGGTGAATGGCCGTGAGGGCGAACCCGTCCGGCTTCTGCTCGAGCGTCACCTCCGCTTTGGTTGCAATCCTCTCGGCTACCAGCCCGGCCATTTGAAGCTCGACCGACAAGGCCATCGAAAAGCAACCCGCGTGCGCCGCGCCGATCAATTCCTCCGGGTTCGTGCCGGTCCCCTGCTCGAAACGCGTCTTGAAGGAGTATGGCGTGCCGGACAGAACGCCGCTTTCAGTGCTGATGGTTCCCTTGCCGGATTTAAGGTCGCCGGTCCAGACGGCGCTTGCTGAACGCTTCATGAGTCACTCCTCCTCGTTTTTTAAGCCTCGTTCGCGGCATAACGCGCAAGCCCACGGTTTGACTAACGCTTTCAGCGGCTGACGCCGCGTCTTGCCCATATCTTGTGCGCCGCGCCCGGTGTACAAAGTGGTTGCCTGTGAGCCCGGAGTTTTTTCCAGAGAAAACCGCCATGCCATCGAGCCATCTCCAATATTTGCCGATCCCCTGGCCCGTCTATATTTTTCTGCTTGGCGCACTCACGATTATCGCGGCGCTGATTCAGATCGGGCTGATCCGCTACGTGTATGCCCGCTTGGGCATCTCGCCGATGAGCGCAATTCTTCTGCTCCTCGCAAGCCTCTTTGGCTCTTACGTGAACATTCCGATCGCCCAGCTTCCGGGACAGACCGAGGTGGTCGGGCAGCGGGTCGACTACTTCGGCTTCGAATATGTCGTGCCGACGGAGGTCGACTGGCCGGGCACCATCATCGCCATCAATCTCGGCGGGGCGGTCATCCCCATTGCGCTTTCCATTTATCTCCTGTTCAAGAACAACATCTGGCTCCCCGTCATCATCGCTACCGCTGTTGTCAGCGCGGTTTGCTACGCGGTGGCGGAGCCGGTGCGGGGCGCGGGGATCGCCATTCCCATCTTCATTCCGCCGCTCGTGGCTTGCGCCATCTCCTGCATCGTGGCCTGGAGCCAGGCGGCGCCCGTGGCCTATGTGAGCGGCAGCCTGGGGACGCTGATCGGGGCGGATCTCATGAACTTCCCGGCCATCCGCAGCCTCGGCACGCCTGTCGCTTCGATCGGGGGCGCGGGAACCTTCGACGGCATCTTCGTGACCGGTATTGGCGCCGTCATCCTGGCGAGCCTCATCGGCGCAATCGGCGCCCGGTCGGCGCATCCGGGCCACGCCTGAAGCGTTCGCGGCTTGCCTGGATGCATCTGCGGTCAGGTTGAGCCTGACCATTTTCGGCTGGAAGTGAGGACTCGCTTAAAATCCGGTAAAAATTGGCTTTGTTTTGTA
Source organism: Rhodomicrobium sp. (assembly GCA_049697375.1). Classification (GTDB taxonomy): domain Bacteria; phylum Pseudomonadota; class Alphaproteobacteria; order Rhizobiales; family Rhodomicrobiaceae; genus Rhodomicrobium. The sequence goes on along the minus strand of JBAVVQ010000273.1, from coordinate 13,298 downwards.
AAACGGCTATAAAGTAAGCATGTAAGTATCTCTCTCGAACAGCAGTTTTCTAAAAATTGCGTCTTCACGCTCCCATTCGAAGCAAAATTACATGAATGCGTTATCGTGATTTGCATAGCGCGGCCTTGCATATTCTTGAAGCCAGGGCCACGGGACTCGACTTTTCGCTCGGCTTTCCCGTGTGGAACGTGGTATACAATATTTTACCCATGGTCACCTCCCTCGGCGGGCGGTTCCCAGGCGACGCGGACGCACCCATCATCAATGTCCCTCCCCCTCCCAAGACGGCCGCTTCCCCCCTCGCCAGCCCGCCGACCGCCTTGTCCCATCCGCAATGCAGAGCATGAGGGCCATCGGACTCCAGCGCGCAGAGCAGCGCCAGGCGCTTAAGCCGACAAGAGCGAGACAACTTTTCCGCCGTCGCAAGAAGCTCGTCGCCTCGTTGACAAGAAAATAGAAGACATTTCACAATCAACGAAACAATCTGCGCGCCGGGAAAGCGGCATATTCTCCATAGCGGCCAGCGTTTCCGGCAGCGATGGAAAGAATATTCCGGCCCCTTCGTTTAGAAGACGCGCTGAGCTTGGGGAGGAAACATGGACCTGAGAACCGCCGCCGTGAGTGGCGCAACGGTTGGCCCAGACCCGTCCCTATCCGGCTTTGCCGATATGCGCAGAAGGCTTCGGGCCATTTTCATCGGCTCGGCAGGCAATCTGGTCGAATATTACGACTTCTACGCTTACGCCGCCTTCGCCCTCTATTTCGCCAAGTCGTTTTTTCCCGAGGGCGATGAAACGGCGCAGCAACTCAACGCCGCGATGCTGTTTGCAGCGGGCTTCCTGGCTCGTCCCTTGGGCGGCTGGCTGTTCGGCCATATCGCCGACCGCCACGGGCGGCGCATCTCCTTGACCATTTCGGTCCTGCTCATGTGTCTGGGCTCGCTCGTCATCGCCGTTACGCCCACCTTCGCGACCATCGGCGTCATGGCGCCCGTCGTGCTGGCCCTGGCCCGGGTCCTCCAGGGCCTCAGCCTCGGAGGCGAATATGGAACCAGCGCCACCTATCTGAGCGAGGTCGCCGACGAGAAGAACCGCGGATTCTACTCAAGCTTCCAATATGTCACGCTGATCGGCGGACAGCTCTTCGCCATCCTCGTGCTGCTTGTCCTCCAGCGATGGCTGCTGACGCCCGAGCAGTTGCGGGCATGGGGCTGGCGCATTCCTTTCGCGATCGGCGGTCTTCTGGCCATCTTCGCCGCGGTTATGCGAAGCACCCTCACTGAGACCGCATCCTACCTCGCGGCGAAAGACCAGCAACGGCGCGAAAGCTCGATCCGGGAACTCTTGCGCTATCCTCGCGAAGTCTTGCTGGTGATCGGCCTGACTGCAGGCGGCACCGCGGCCTTCTATACCTACACCATCTATATGCAGAAGTTTCTCAAGCTCTCGGTCGGGCTGACCGACATTGAGACGACGATCGTCACGGCCTCGTCGCTGGTGTTCGCCATGGCGCTGCAGCCGATTTACGGGGCGCTATCCGATCGCATCGGGCGCAAATGGCTGCTGATCGGATTCGGCGTCTTGGGAACGGCGTTCACCATACCGCTGCTGACGGCGCTCCGCGACGCCCGCGACGCCTGGACCGCCTTTCTGCTCATCGCGGCGGCCTGGGCCATTGTCTCGGGCTATACCTCCATCAACGCCGTCGTGAAGGCTGAGCTGTTCCCGGCCGGCGTTCGCGCGACAGGCGTGGGCCTCCCCTATGCGCTGACCGTCTCCATCTTCGGCGGCACCGTGGAGAGCGTGGCGCTTTGGTTCAAGTCCATCGGGCATGAAAGCTGGTTCTATGTCTATTTGACCGGCTGCATCGCCGTGTCGCTCGTGGTGTACCTCTTCATGCGGGACACCAAGCGCCACTCCGCCATTCGCGAGTAAATTCGCTTTGTCGTCCCGGAAAAGCGAAGCCTCACTCGCCGGGATTGAGGGGGCGCCTGACGCCCCATTCCTTGAGCACGGTCCGCATGTCGTTTGCAACAAAATGGCGGGCGCTTTCCTGCTCGTAGCCCTCTTCAAGAAGCGAATCATACTCGGTCAGCGCGTGCCTGATGTAGCAGACCATCGAAAGCCAAGCCGCCGTCTCGGGCGCGGCGTTACACAAGCCGCAGCTGTCCATGGCGTGGTCTGCGATGGCGCCGAATTCATGATCGGGGATGTCAGGCGCCAGATAGAGGAGCGCGGACTCGATCTCCTTGCGGGTGGCCAAAGCGCAACCTCCCTTCTTGCAAGAGCATCTCAAGCTATCATGTGGACAAGAAGACACAAAGTCCAGGCTTCACAGAATTGACACGCGCATGTAGTATCCCGCTCGTGTAAGAGCGGCGTCGTGCGAGCGTGCTCCCCACTTAACGGCAACCGTTAGGAAAGGTGAACGTGACGGCTTCAGCAGCGTCCTTAGCATCGCGGCCGGATAACTTTCCGGCTCTTGTGCTCAACGCGGACTTCCAGCCGCTGAGCTACTACCCTCTCTCCCTCTGGAATTGGCAAGAAACGATCAAGGCGGTGTTCCTTGACCGCGTGAATATTGTTTCTTTTTACGATCGTTCAGTCCGCAGCCCTTCTTTTGAGATGAAGCTCCCGAGCGTCGTCTCGTTGAAGACCTTCGTCAAGCCGGCGCTTTATCCTGCGTTCACACGCTTTAATGTCTTCCTCAGGGATCGCTTTCAATGTCAGTATTGTGGTTCTCCCCACGATTTGACATTCGATCACGTGATCCCGCGTTCACGGGGCGGCCAGACGCGTTGGGATAACGTTACAACCGCTTGCGCTCCCTGCAATCTCCGCAAGGGCGGCAAGATGCCGGTGAAAGCGAGGATGATTCCGGCGCTAAGGCCGTACCGCCCCACCGTGCATGAGTTGCATCGCAACGGACGGTTCTTTCCGCCGAACTACCTGCATGAGAGCTGGCTCGACTATCTCTATTGGGATACCGAGCTCGAGCCGTAACAAAGGAGCGCATCGCTTTTGCGGTGCGCCCATCCTCCCGCGCGCCACAGCCTCCCTCTCCTCCCACAGAACACGCCTATTTCCTGGTGCGACGTCTCGCGACTGCCTACACCAATTGCTGCACGCTGTCATGGGCAATTGCGAGCACGAGCCACACCAGGTTCGACGAGCCTGCATTCTTCCCTAGTCTTAAGTTATAACAATTCTAATTCAAAACTCTGCAGCTTTGCAAAAATAGAGATTTATAATATTTCTAAAGTAAATCTGGAATCGTTGCTTTTTTGTATCAAAAATATACTTATGTATTGCTTTTTATCACTATTGAAGAAGCTGAAGGTTGACGGCCCTCCCCAAATCACGCGCTGGTGATCTTAGCCGTCGCCGTTCGATTCGCGAGAAGATCCAATGCGATGAACGGCTCTATTGGGGGACATGATGACGATCGACAACCGGCTCCGCGCCTGGCGGATTTCAATATGCGCCGCAACCGGCGCTATGAGTTTGCTTACAAATAGCGCCATTTTCGCCGCCGATCTGGGGCTTAAGGATACCGCGACTCCGGCGCCTGCGCTTTACGACTGGACCGGCCTCTATATCGGCGGCCATACCGCCTATGCCTGGGGCACTTCGAACTGGGCCGCGAGCACGATCGGCGGGGATGTCTTCGCCAGAGGCTCGCTCGATTTCGCCCAGCCGATCAACTCGTTCAGCGAGTCGGGCAGCTTCTTCAACGGCGCGCAGGTCGGCTACAATTTTATGCTGGCGAACCGCTTCGTCATCGGCGCCGAGGCCGATTTCTCCGCCCCAAGCTTTCCGAGCGTCGAAGGCCTCAGCGTAGGCGGCGTGACGGCGCTTGCATCGCCAGCGGGAGGTCTTCAGACTTACAGCGAGAGCGTGCTCGATTCCGGCACGATCCGGGGCCGCATTGGCTATGCGCCGGCGATGTGGCCGGGCATTCTTCTTTACGCGACGGGCGGCTTTGCCTGGACCTACGATCAGCTCGCGCTGATCCAGGCAAACGGCTTTGAGGAGGATTCCGTTCTCTTCCGCATGGGCTGGGCCGCGGGCGCAGGCGTCGAGGTTCCCTTCATACCGCATTGGACGGCCCGGCTCGAATATCTCCATACCGACTACGGCAAAGACACCACAACATTTCCCATCTCGGGCCAGCGCTTTGCCTCGGACCTCTCGCTGGATGAAGTGCGGCTTGGCGTGAACTATAAGTTCGATGACAATACGGAAGGATCGGCGAAGGATCCCAAAGCGCCGTCCCTGATCAACCCGGACGACATCTCCATCCATGGCCAGATGACAGCCACCATACAAGGCTATCCCGCCATCAGCTCGCTCTATCAGGGACAGAACAGCCTGCCGCATGGCGGCGAGACCCGCGAGGTTGCCGACGCCACGCTCTATGCCGGTTTTCGTCTGTGGGGAGGCGCGGAACTGTGGATCGACCCGGAGATCGACCAGGGCTTCGGCATCGGCGATACGCACGGCCTCGCCGGGTATGCCAACGGCGAATCCTACAAGCTCGGCTCCGCAACGCCTTACGCGCGCTTCCAGCGCTATTTCGTGCGCCAGACCATCAATCTCGGCGGCGAGAGCGAGAAAGTCGAGGCTGACACGAACCAGTTCGCCGGCACGCAAACGTCTGACCGCCTCGTCTTGACGGCCGGTAAGTTCGCCATCGTCGACATCTTCGACACCAACAAATTCGCGAACAGCCCCAGAAGCGACTTCCTGAACTGGACGCTCATCAACGCCGGCACCTTCGACTATGCGGGCGACGCCTGGGGCTATACTTACGGCGCAGCCGCGGAGTGGTACACCGGGCGCTGGACGCTGCGCGGCGGCGTGTTCGACCTGTCGGCGACGCCCGCTGGCGGCGACAGCCCGCTCGCCTACGGTCTCGATCCCACCTTCAAGCAGCTTGAATATGTCGGCGAGGTCGAGGAGCGCCACGATTTGTGGGGCCAGCCCGGCAAGGTCAAGGTGACAGGCTTCGTCAGCGTCGGCCGCGCGGGCCTCTTCCAGGACGCGAACGCGCTGGCCCTGCTGACGGGGCAGCCCGCCGACATCACCCTGGTGCGCGACCATTATAACGCCAAGCCGGGCGTAAGCCTCAATGTCGAGCAGCAGGTGACAAAAGACCTCGGCGTCTTCATGCGCGCAGGCTGGGCCGACGGCACCGTCGAGCCGTGGGACTTCACCGACGTCGACGCATCGGTGCAAATGGGCGTATCGATCGCCGGCACGCAATGGGGCAGGCCCGACGACCGGATCGGCATCGCCGGCGTGATCAACAGCATCGAAGGCGTGCACCAGGAATTCTTCAACCTCGGCGGCCTCGGCATTCTCATCGGCGACGGCAAGCTCACCAATCCGGGCGTCGAGCGACTCATCGAAGCCTATTACAGCTACGCTTTCAACGCATCGACAAAGCTCAGCGTCGATTACCAGTTCATCGACAACCCGGCCTACAATACCGACCGTGGTCCTGTGAATACGTTTGCCGGAAGGTTCCACTGGCAGTTTTAATCCCCTGCTGAACAGCTGAACTTGACGCGAACTCCTGGCCTCATCTCCGACCACCGGGGATGAGGCCAAAGTATTTTCTTGAGCGGATGTAGCGCGCGACAAGTACTGTGGCGCAATAGGCACAGCCGGCGGATCGTCATGACGCCATATTTTTGCGTCCACACTTTCCTCACTCTTTGCCGGAATCGTTTCCATGTTCGTCGCCTCCGGTCTAATGTCCCTTCTGTTTCGCAATTGCGAGACGCCACACGAGTTTCCGCCGGGGCTTTATTGCTTATGACTTCCTCCTAAGGAGCATGGAGATGATTTGCAGGCTTTTCTTCGCGTTTTGTGCTGTGGCGGTTTCCGGCATGGCGGCAGTCCCTTCATGCGCAGAAGAACCCGCCGCCGCTCCGGCCATCACATCGGCGGAGGCGCCATCGGCCGAGAAACCGGCCATCCCACCGGCAGCCGCGCCGGCCCCGGCGGACTCGATCGAGCTTCTTGGCGAAAAACCGTCGCCCCTCGAAAAGCCCGCTTCGAGCGCCGCGCCTCAAGCCGCTGAAGATTGGACGACAGATCCGCCAGTGGCCGCTGGCGCCCAAATGACAGTGGAAGACCCTGATGAAGCAGCGGCGCCCGCGCCAGCATCCCGGGAAGCCGCCGAAACCAAGCCAGCAGCCGAATCATCGCCTGCAGAAGAGCCTGCCGCGTCTCTGGGCATCGCCGCGCAGCCTGCTGCTGAGCCCGCGGTCGCTTCAAAGCCCGCAGAGGAACCGGCGCCGAAGACCCCGAACATCCCGGCCGCCGCCCCTGCGGAAGCAGTCGCTTCAGAGGCCGCAGAGGAGCCATCGCCGAAGACCACGGCCGCCGCCCCTGCCGAAGCAGAGGCCCTGCGCAATGCGCTTTCCAGTCTTCCGGCCGGGACCAGCGACGAAGAGCGCAATGAGCGCGCCGCGCTCGTGTCGTTTTATGAGAGCCGGGGCTATGCTCCGCTCTGGACCGCGCTCGGGGCCGGCTTCACACCAAAAGCATCCGCGCTGGAAGCCGAGATCAAACGGTCCAGGGATTGGGGGCTCGACCCTCGCGATTTTCCTTTGCCTGCGGGGCTCGGAGCGGAAAACGCAGCCGCTCAGTCGCCGCAAGAGCTGGCCGCCGCGGAGATCAAAATCTCGCTCGCGGCGCTGAAATATGGCCGCTACGCCCGCGGCGGCCGGATCATCAATCCGTCCGAACAGCTGAGCTCCTATCTCGACCGGCGCCCTCAGCTTATGAAGCCCCAAGCAATACTCGATGGCGTCGCGGCCGCAGATCAGGTTGACGCCTATCTGCGCGGGCTTCATCCGAAGCACCCGCAATTTGAGAGGCTTCGGCAAAAATATCTGGCCCTCGCCGCCCGCAAGCATGAGAGCGCCGAAGCCAAGAGGCTGCTCGCCAACATGGAGGAGTGGCGCTGGATGCCCGAGGATATGGGCGATGTTTATGTCTGGAATAACATCCCGGAATACACGCAGCGGGTCATGAAGGACGGCCTTGTCGTGCGAAAAGAGGCCATCGTGACGGGCCAGATGGACAAACAGACGCCGATCTTCAGCCGGCAATTGCGCAAGATCACCTTCAGGCCCACCTGGATCGTTCCCGATTCGATCAAGGTGCGGGAACTGTTGCCCAATCTCATCAGGGGCGGCAGCCTGATGCGCGAATGGGGACTGGAGGTCCTTAGGGATGGCGAGCCGATCAATTGGCGGAAGGTCGATTGGTCCGCCACCGATATTCGGAATTTCGAGGTCATTCAGCCAAACGGGCCGAAAAGCGTCATGGGGAAAGTGAAGTTCTCCTTCCCCAGCCAGCACACCGTTTTCATGCACGATGCGCTCGAGAGGGACAAATGGATGTTCCGCGTTTCCAAGCGCACTTACAGCCATGGCTGCATGCGGGTCCAGAACCCCATCGGGCTCGCAGAAATCATCCTTCGCGAAGACAAAGGCTGGGATACCGCCAAGACGAGAGAGAGCCTCAACAAGGGCGGCAACAACAATGAAATTCCCATCGAGCACAAGACGATGGTTCACATGACCTATTTCACTGCTCTGGTGGATGACGACGGCAAGCTGCACACATTTCCCGACGTCTACGGGCATGAGCGCCGCATCACGCTCGCGCTCGAGGGCAAGTGGAGCCAGATCGTCAAGGGACGCGATCACCTCGCCCCGGTCGAGCTGAACGAAGCCAATGTGCATCACAAATATTACGCGGACGACGAAGCCTATGAGCAGACGACGCCGCGCCACGGCTCTCCCACTTCCGCCTCCAGAAACAGCTTTCTGGATTCGCTTTTCGGGGGCGGCGGCGGGTACGAGCAATATCCGGCGGCGCCGCGCCCGTATCAGTATCGCTAGAGCGTCGGGCGTTTAGCCGGACGCCTCCACGGAATTGTCGCCCGGAATGCGGTTGCAGGGTGCTGAAAAACGATGCAACCCATGGTTCGACAAGCTCACCATGAGGGCTAAGCCGTTGAAATGGCTCCACCTCATCCTGAGCCTGTCGAAGGATGAAGCCCAGATTTCCGCCTTTTTCAGCAACCTGCTTGTCGCATATCCGGGGCCGATCGCAGCTCCTTTCGCGATCCCGGATACGACGCGAGCGCCGTTCCGGGATGACAACGACCCCAAGCGCATCCTTCAAGGCCGCGCGGTCAGGCCGAACGCGGTCCGCAGGAATATGCCGGCCGCCTGCAAGCCTTCCGGATCGATGCCATGCCCAAGGCCGGGCCTGATCTGCCATTGAACGGGCACATCGACCGACGCCAGGGCATTCCGGGCGAGATGGATGGCTTGATAGGGGATCACCTCGTCGGCGGAGCCGTGAATGAGAAGGACCGGCGGCTTCACCTTGATTTCTGCGGCGAGACGGGCGGCGCCGGCCAGATGCCCTGAAAATCCGACGATGGCGGCAGGCGCCTCCGGCAAACGCAGGCCCGCTTGCAACGCCATCATGGTGCCCTGGCTGAACCCGACGAGCGCTACCGCGCTGAGCGGAAGCTTCGCCTTCCTGGCTTCCTCGATGATGAATGCGGTGAGCCCGGGTTGCGCCCTGCGCACGCCCTCCTCCCATTCACTCTCAGTTCGCCTTTCGAGGTTAAACCATTGCCGCCCGCCAAAGAATTGCCCCGGCAGCGTCTCGGGCGCGTGAGGCGAAATGAAGGCTGCGTCCGGCAGATAGTTCGCCCACGCCTCTCCAAGCCCGATGAGGTCGTTCCCATCCGCGCCATAGCCGTGGAGGAGAATCACAAGCTGCTTCGGCGCGGCGCCGGAAGCGGGCTCAAGGCGCGGGCCATCAATTTGAACTGTCATCGAAATCCTTCAGTGATTCGAACGGACTCATGCCCGATACGGGGCGGAAAATATGAAGGCCCCTTAACTTAGGAGCGTTCGCTGGCTGCTTCGGACGGCGTCAGAGCCTTGATCGCAAGCGCGTGCACAGGCCCCGTGAGCTCTTCCTTCAGCGCTGCGTTGACCTCCCGGTGGCGGGCCACCTGGTTCTTGCCCTCGAAATGGCTGGACACGACGCGGACGCGGAAATGTGTCTCCCCCGTCACGCGGCCGAGATGATCGCGCGCTCCCGCATGGCCCGCATGCTTGCCGGACTCGTTTTCCACCGCTAGCTCCAAAGGCTGGAACGCTCTCGTGAGCTTTTCCCGGATCGATTTTTCAACAGACATTCAACCTCCAGGCATGACAGTGGAAAGACTTACATCCCGCCAATTTACGGAGCAAGATTTCGGCTTCTGTCAAGACCTTGTAAGGGGGCGTTCGCCGCCGCATACTACCGGCCAGGGCGCCTGCATCCAAAGCGCATTCGTTTGGAAAGCCATTTTCGTGAAACTTGATTCGAAATATTTCGATAGCATTCGCGTAACCCGGGGGCGGAGCCGCGCCCAGCCCAAGGATCCGCAGACGAGTTCGCCTCCGTGCCAATGGCGCAATTGCGCCAAGCGGGGGCTTCACCGCGCGCCGAAGGGGCGCGACTGCGAAGGCGAATATTTCTATTTTTGCCGCGAGCATGTGACCGAATATAACAAGTCGTACAACTACTTTGCCGGGATGAAGGAAAGCGATGTCCAGGATTTCCAGAAAGGCGCCGCGACAGGTCATCGGCCCACATGGTCCATGGGCGTGCACGGAACTGACCCCGCCGCACGGGAGACCTTGCAGCAAGCTGCCGATGCCGGCATCGCTCAAGATCCATTCGAGATACTGAAAGCCATCCACGGCCGGGGCTACAAAAATGTGAACCCAGCCGCCGCCAAGCGCCGCATGGTTTCGAAGGGCGCCAAGAAACATCTGCAAGCTCTTAATCTTGACGACAACGCTTCGCCTGACGAAATCAAAATTCAGTTCAAAGCGCTTGTAAAGCTGCATCATCCCGATCACAACGGCGGAGACCGCAGCTCCGAAGACCGCTTCCGGGAAGTCCTTGCCGCCTATAATTATCTCAAGCAGGCGGGCCTGGTAAGATGAGAAGCTGAGCAGCGCTCCGGACCAAGCGAAACGCGGGACAGAACCCCCGAGGGAATCAATGTTAAACGGTGAACCGATGCGGGCTGGCCTGCCCGACATGAATGTGTCCATCCGGCAGGTGTTCGGCATCGATACCGCCATGGAGGTTCCAGCCTATTCGCAGTCGAGCGAGTATGTGCCGGAACTCGATCCCGACTATCTTTTCAATAGAGACACGACGCTCGCGATCCTGGCCGGCTTCGCCTACAACCGGCGCGTCATGATCCAGGGCTATCACGGCACCGGTAAATCGACCCATATCGAGCAGGTGGCGGCGAGGCTGAACTGGCCCTGCGTCCGCATCAACCTCGACAGCCATGTGAGCCGCATCGACCTCGTGGGCAAGGACGCCATCGTCATCCGCGATGGGCAGCAGATCACGGAATTCCGGGAAGGCATCCTGCCCTGGGCGCTTCAGTCGAATACCGCCCTTGTGTTCGACGAGTACGACGCGGGCCGCGCCGACGTTATGTTCGTGATCCAGCGCGTGCTCGAAGTGCAAGGCAAGCTGACGCTGCTCGACCAGAGCCGGGTGATCACCCCCCATCCCGCCTTCCGGCTTTTTTCCACAACGAACACCATCGGGCTTGGCGATACGTCCGGCCTCTACCACGGCACGCAGCAGATCAACCAGGGTCAGATGGACCGCTGGTCGATCGTGGTCACGCTCAATTACCTGCCTTACCAGGACGAGGTGAACATCGTGCTCGCCAAGGCCAAGGGTTTCCAAACCGAGCAGGGACGGCGCACCGTTGGGAACATGGTGAGGGTCGCCGAACTCACGCGGACCGCCTTCGTGAATGGCGACCTGTCCACGGTCATGAGCCCGCGCACGGTGATCACCTGGGCCGAGAACGCCGACATTTTCAGCGATATCGGTTTCGCCTTCACCTTGAGCTTCCTCAACAAATGCGATGAGCTTGAGCGCGGGCTGGTGGCGGAGTTCTACCAGCGCTGCTTCGGCGAGGAATTGCGCCAGTCGACGGCCAACATCGCGATCAGCTAAAGCAAAGCCGGAAGCGATGCCGATAGGCGCGAAGAAAAAGCCCGATCCGCTCTCCCCCTTCAAGCGCGCCCTTTCGCTCGCCACGCGAACGCTTGCCGAAAACAAATCGCTGAATGTCGTTTTTGGCGCGGACGCGCCGGGCTTCGACGGCAAGACCATCCGCCTGCCGCAGCCGGGCCGGGCGGTAAGCCGCAAGGAAATCGCGGTCATCCGGGGTGTCGCCGATTCCATCGCGCTTCTGATTTCGCATCATGACACGGCGCTCCACGCTTCGCTCTCGCCGCCCTCCGGCGAAGCCAAGGCGGTTTTCGACTCTGTCGAGCGCGCGCGCGTCGAGGCGCTTGGCGCTCTTCGCATGCGAGGCGTCGCGAAAAATCTCGCCTCGAAACTCGCGAGCCAATATGAGCGCCTGCCCGACCGCGACATCGACCGCCAGAGCGCGCCTCTGGAAGATGCGCTGGCGCTGATGATCCGCGAAAGACTGACCGGCGCCAAGCCGCCCCGCGGCGCGAACGCCATCGTCGACGTCTGGCGCGAATGGATCGACACCCGCGCGGGCTCCATTCTTCAGCGCTTGGACGGCGACGCGATTGACGACCAGGCTGCATTCGGGAAACTCATGCGCGATGTTCTCGTCGCGCTCGAGCTGATGGAAGGCTCGCTTGAAACCGCCCAGCAGCAGGAGAAAGCCGAGGCGGACGAAAAAGAAGATGCTCCCGGCCAGGGCTCGCAGGAAGAAAAAGACGAGAAGGCCGAGCCCAGCGACGCCGAACACGAAGAGGCGGAAGGCTCTGAAGGCGATCAGGACAGCGAGCCGGCGCAAGTCGTTGAGAAGGAGTACACACCCGGCGAGCAAGACGGCAAAGAGCAGCCTTATTCTCCGCCGCGCCGCCCGAATACTTCCGTGTTCGAAAATCCCGAAAATTTCGGCTATCAGGTCTTCACGCGCCAGTACGATGAGTTCGTGACCGCCGAAAATTTGTGCGACGCCGATGAACTCGAACGGCTCCGCAGCTTCCTCGACAAGCAGCTTTCCGTGTTGCACGTGGCTGTCAGCCGCCTTGCGAACCGCCTGCAGCGGCGGCTCCTCGCGCAGCAAAACAGGGCCTGGGATTTCGACCTCGACGAAGGACTTCTGGATACCGCGCGGCTCTCGCGCGTCGTCACAGACCGTTTCCATCCGCTCTCCTTCAAGAAGGAGCGCGACACAAGCTTCCGCGATACGGTCGTCACGCTTCTGCTCGACAATTCGGGATCAATGCGTGGCCGCCCGATCATGGTCGCCGCTTGCTGCGCCGACATCCTTGCCCGCACCTTGGAGCGCTGCGGCGTGAAGGTTGAAATCCTCGGCTTCACGACGCGCCAATGGAAGGGCGGCCAATCCCGCGAGCAATGGCTGGCGGCAGGAAAACCCGCCAATCCCGGCCGCCTCAACGATCTGCGCCACATCGTCTACAAATCCGCGGATGTTCCGTGGCGTCGCGCCCGGCGCAATCTCGGGCTGATGATGCGAGAGGGGCTGCTCAAGGAAAACATCGACGGCGAGGCGCTGACCTGGGCGCATGCGCGCATGCTGGCGCGACCCGAACAGCGGCGCATCATTATGATGATTTCCGATGGCGCGCCGGTCGACGATTCAACGCTCTCGGTGAACTCCGGCATCTATCTCGAAAAGCATCTCCGCCAGGTCATCCATGAGATCGAGACCTGTTCTCCGGTGGAGCTGATCGCCATCGGCATTGGCCATGACGTGACGCGGTACTATCGTCGCGCCGTCACCATCAGCGACGCGGAAGAGCTTGCCGGCGCCATGGTGGAGAAGCTTGCGGAATTATTCAGCGAGCCCGGCAAGGGCACCCTCCCCTCGCGCAGGCCGTCAAGCCGCAGGCTGCATTAAGACTGGGCGCCCCCCTCGTGCGTAAACAATTCCTGGCTTCGACGAAATAGCTGAGCTTTGCGTTGGGTTCCCCAGCCGTAAGGAAGGTCTTTAACCCGGATATCTCACGAAGGTAGGCGCATCGGCGGCCTGAATCAGCGAAAGTTCTTCTGCCAAAAAGGATTTTCCTGACGCAGGAGACCGCGCCGATGCCGACAGAGTGTAGCCAGGATTCCCTTGATTTCGCCAGTCTTGGCAGCCGGAAGGTCACAGCGGCGTTTGACGGCGGCGCGATGACCTCGAACGCAGGGGCGCTGCTGTTGCGTGAGACGGAT
>JBAVVQ010000272.1:0-6535 GCA_049697375.1 Rhodomicrobium sp. | reverse complement strand
CCGCAGGGGCCAGCGCGGCGAGCGCAGTGCCGAGTCCTCTGGAGCGCACAATGCGAATGACCGAGCGCATGAGGCTATCCGCGATCACCATAACGGTAACCGTCGCGCCGCTTATGATGTCGACGGGCGGGGCTGCGTTGTTGACAGCGGGTGTCTCAAGGAAATTGTGCCCAATGTAACCTTCCAGGAAGGCTGTGATTTTGGCGGGCGGTATCCCCACCAACACGATAGGTTCGTGATGCTCGGCAAGTTGAAGGCCTACAATCTTGCCATTGAGATCGATCCCCACCAGGATATTGATCGGTTTGCCCGAATAGCCGGTCGAGTTCACAACGTCGGCGTTGAGGTAAACATAGCCGAGGAGGCGATCTCCCCCGAAAGCGGCGGCCGCAGGCGGACTGCCTTCGACGGGGCCGTACCGGTCGGCGCCGGGAAAAATTTGCCCGAGCTCGAATTTTTTGAGGAATTCCGGTAATCGGCTCTCTGCGGCGCTCACCGGGCGCACGTCAATAGCCGCCAGCGCCACTATCAGCGTGAACGCTCCGAGGAGCCGGAACATTGCTACGACGCAGCTCACAATCGCCTTTCCGTAAATAGATACCTACAACCTACGGCGGTCGATCGCCTGCAGTGCTCGAAATTTCTAGGATTTCGTCAAAACGGTCTTTGCTGAAGCGCAAATAAGCCCTAAAATTTCTCGACTAGACTGGCCCATGATGTAACCAGACGCTAAAACCGGAATGGTTAAGCTTAGGAAAAACGGACAAACACATGGCCACGCTGAAAACAATGCCACCGCTGCTCGGTTCCGCGGACGAGCTTCTGGCGATGTCGCACGCGCTTGAGAAGGAAGCCGCCTCCCGCTATCGCGATCTCGCCGCACGGATGCGTTTGCGGCAAGAACAAAAGCTCGCCGGGTTGTTTGAATTCCTGGCGTCCATCGAGGAGAAACACGCAGCACATATCGCCGCGCGTGCATTGGAGGCTATGGGCAAACCGGTTGATCCTGCGCGGATCTCTTGGGAAGTGCCCGAGAATTTCGATGAGGAAGAGGGCAGCTCGCGGGTGCTCACACCTTACAGGGCGTTGGCGATTGCTGTGAGGAATGAAGAGCGGGCATTCGCCTTCTATAGCTATGTTGCCGCGCAGGCGCGCGAAAAGTTGATGCGCGAGCTTGCCGAAGAGCTTGCGAAAGACGAGTTGGAGCACGCTTTTCTTCTTCGGCGCGAGCGAAGGAAAGCCTATCACGAGAAGGGCAGGGCAGAAGCCTCGCAACTCCCTGGGAGTGCTGAAGAACTCTATGCTCTTGGCGCCGAAACGGAATGGCAAGCCGCCGCCTATCATCGGGCTCTCGATGAAATCCTCTCCATCCGGGATAAAGAGCCCTCCACTTTTGGTGTTGTCGCCTCGGATGAGGCGAGTTGCGCGCGGGATTTGGCGAGCCGGCTTGGACTGCAGCTTGGGGATAGCCGCCCTCCGGATGATGCAGAAATTGAGCAAGGCATGAGGCTTCTCGAGGAAGTTTTCGACCGCTATGTCGATATCGCCGAGCGTTCGAAGGATGAAAAGGTGGTGCAAGCGGCCCAAATGCTCGCCGAGCGCGCGGTGCGACGGTTGAGCCTTGTTCACGGATCGCAAGCGAACTCACTTCTCGAAGGGCAGCGGGCTTGATCGCAGCGGGCTGATGACGCGCGCTGCCTTACGGCGCGTTCCCGATAATGAATATGAGGAGACCAATGGCCGGACAACACTCTACCGGCAAACCATCGCCGATCTGGTCCACAAAGGAAAAAGTTTTGGCGGGCCGGCTCGACAGGGCGCTCATTGCGGGCCTCGATGCCTTCCAGGGCTTATCCGAGGAGGATCTCCGTTACCTCCTAAGCCATGCTCGCGTGCGCCGTTGCGAAAAGAACGAAATAGTGTTTCGGCAGGGCACACAGGCAGATGCTTTTTTCGTATTGCTTGACGGCCATGTGAAGGCTTTTCAAACAACATCCGAAGGGCAGCAGGTCATTCTTCGCTTCGTGATCCCAGGCGAGATATTCGGCTTCGCTGTGGCCATTGGACTGGGCGAATATCCTGGGACGGCGATCGCCCTTACCGAAAGCGTCGTGCTTGTCTGGGAGCAAGCCTTTTGGCACGCCCTGATATCGCGCTGCCCCTGCGTTACACAGAATGTGCTGCGGACTGTCGGCCACCGGCTGATTGAGCAACAAACCCGTGTGCGCGAATTGGCCACAAAGCGCGCCGAGGCGCGCATCGCTCATGTTCTATTGCGTTGCGCCCAAGAGGCCGGGAATGAGGTCGCGGGCGGTGTCGAGATCGCCTTCCCTATCACTCGCCAGGACCTCGCCGAGATAACGGGCACTACCCTCTTCACCGTAAGCCGGGCGGTAAGCGCCTGGGACAAAGCCGGCGTTGTTGAGGCTGGACGCCAATATATTCTCGTGCGGGATATCTCGGGGCTTGCACAGATTGCAGGAGGCCCCGTCGCCACTCCAAGCAAGAAGTAGCGCCCGACACAAGACGCCCTGTCCTTCAGCTTCAGCCTGCTTAGCGCGGTGATTTCTTATCCTTAGTCGGGTCGAGACCCTTTGCTGTTTCGGGCTGATTCTATTCAGGGCGGCCTTCGGCGGTAACCCCCGTCCAGCTTGTGCCCTCACCGCCTGTCCAACCCGTTGAGCCCATGTTCTTGGAACCCGAATCGGGGCCGTCCTTCATTTCATTTTTCGGAGCGCCTGGCTGAGTCTTGTCTTCTTTATGAGACTGTTCATCAGCTTGAACAAGAGCGGGGACTCCAATCGCGATAAGAACCGCGGCGGATAGGACTGCGGCATAGTTGTTGCGCACGGCGACACCTCCATCAATCGAAGAGAACGTGGTGGCATTCGTGAACGTTCCAGTTCTGCTAAGCTGGACCTTTCCTGAAAACTTCCCGATCTCCTGCGTGCTCGAAAACAAATGTTGGCTCAGCCTGGAACTTATCTTCTCCGCATAACTTAATTTCATCAGGCAGAATTTTGGACGGTACTGCAAGGCCTTAGCTAGTTTCTACACGAGGAAGCGTCAGATGAATTCGGAAGTCTCCCGCCGCCATTTCCTGAAGGTCGCGGGGACGGGAGTTGCGGGCACGGCATTGGGTGCGTTTGGCTTCTCGGCGGCGGAGGCGATGGTCGCCGCGCATGTGAGGCCATTCAAGCTCGCCAATACAACTGAGACCCGTAACACCTGTCCCTATTGCTCAGTTGCATGCGGCATCATCATGTATAGCCGCGGCGACATCAAAAAAGGCGAAAAGGCCAAAATTACCCATATCGAAGGCGATTACGATCACCCCACCAATCGAGGCACGCTGTGCCCAAAAGGCGCGGGCTTGCTCGACATGGTGAATGCGCCGACGCGCACGAAGTTTCCGCATATTCGCGAACCGGGCTCCCCCGAATGGAAGCGGATATCCTGGGATGAAGCGCTCGACCGTATCGCTCGGCTCTTGAAGGACGACCGCGACAAGAACTTCATCGCCACCAATAAGGATGGCGTGACGGTCAATCGCTGGATAACGACAGGCTTCCTCGCCGCCTCCGCCACAACCAACGAAACGGCGCTTGTGACCTGGAAGGTGGTCCGAAGCGCCGGCATGCTCGTTTTCGACAACCAGGCGCGTGTTTGACACGGCCCGACGGTGGCCAGTTTGGCTCCGACGTTCGGCCGTGGCGCGATGACGAATTCCTGGACTGATATCAAAAACACCGACCTTGTGATCGTGATGGGCGGGAATGCCGCCGAGGCGCATCCTTGCGGCTTCAAGTGGGTGACCGAAGCGAAAGCCCATCGGGGGGCGAAGCTGATCGTGGTCGATCCGCGCTTCACGCGTACGGCTTCGGTCGCGGATTTCTACGCGCCGATCCGGCCCGGAACGGACATCGCATTCCTCTTGGGCGCCATCAATTACTGCATCTCCAACAACAAGGTTCAATGGGAGTATGTGAAGGCATTCACCAATGCGCCTTACATTGTCAAGGAAGGCTTTGGCTTCCAAGAGGGCCTCTTCACCGGCTATGACGAGGCTAAACGCGATTACGACCGTTCGACCTGGAACTACGAGATGGGCGATGACGGCTATGTCAAAGCCGACGATAGCCTCCAGGATCCGCGCTGCGTGTGGAACCTTCTCAAAGAGCATGTGAAGATTTACACGCCGGAGCTCGTCACCCAGATCTGCGGTACGCCGAAAGAGAAGTATCTCAAAGTCTGCGAAATGATCGCGGAGGCCTCCTCGCCGACCAAGGCGATGACCTCGATGTACGCGCTTGGCTGGACCCAGCATTCCAAAGGGTCGCAGAACATCCGCACGATGGCGATGCTCCAGCTCATCCTCGGCAATATCGGCATCCGGGGCGGCGGCATGAACGCGCTGCGCGGCCACTCCAATATCCAGGGACTGACCGATGTCGGCTTGATGTCGAACCTAATGCCCGGCTACCTGACCCTCGCCACCGACAAGGAGCCCGACTTCGCGAGCTACATGAGCAAGCGCGGGTTCAAGCCGGAGCGCCCAAACCAGATGAGCTACTGGCAGAACTACAAAAAGTTCTTCGTCAGTTTCCAGAAGACCATGTTCGGGGACGCGGCGAAGGCGGAGAATGATTGGGCCTACCAATGGCTGCCGAAGCTCGATGTGGACGGCTATGACATCCTCCGTGCTTTCGAGCTCATGCATCAAGGGAAGATGACGGGCTATTTCTGCCAGGGTTTCAACCCGCTTTTGTCCGCGCCAAATCGCGGCAAGATCCAGGCTGGTTTGTCAAAGCTCAAATTTTTGGTGAGCATCGATCCGCTGCAAACCGAGACGGCCCGCTTCTGGGAAAATCACGGCGAATATAACGACACCAAACCAGAGGAGATCCAAACCACCGTCTTTGAATTGCCGAGCACGTGTTTCGCGGAGGACGAGGGAGCTCTCGTGAACTCCGGCCGCTGGCTCCAGTGGCACTGGCCGGGCGCGACGCCGCCTGAAGAAGCCAAGTCCGACGTCTGGATCATGGCTCAGCTCTACAAACGGCTCAAGGCGCTCTACCTGAAAGAGGGCGGAGCTTTCCCGGATCCGATCCTCAATCTTAGATGGGAGTATTCGAATCCCGACGAGCCCTCCCCCGACGAACTCGCCAAGGAGCTTAACGGCTCGGCGCTCGCGGATGTGCCGGATCCGGCAGATCCGTCGAAGCTCTTGCTTCAAAAAGGCAAGCAACTACCGGGCTTCGCTGCCTGCCGCGATGACGGCAGCACGGCCTGCGGCTGCTGGATTTATTCTGGCTGCTACACCGAGGCGGGCAACATGATGGCGCGCCGGGATAACACGGACCCGGGCGATGCCGGCACGTACCTGAAATGGGCCTTCTCGTGGCCCGCCAACCGGCGCATTTTGTACAATCGGGCGTCGGCGGACATTCACGGCAAGCCCTGGGATCCCAATCGCAAGATCATCGAATGGGATGGTTCGAAGTGGGCCGGCTACGACGTGCCCGACATTGCGCCCACGGCGAAGCCAGAATTGGTGCAGCCCTTCATCATGAACCAGGAAGGCACGGCGCGGCTCTGGGTTCGCGGATTGATGAAGGACGGCCCGTTCCCCACTCATTACGAGCCTTTTGAAAGCCCGGTTGCAAACCTCCTCGCGCCGAAGATCAGGGGTAATCCCGTGGCGCGCGTGTTTAAGGACGATTTAGCAGCCTTTGCCGAGGCCGATAGGTTTCCGTATGTGGCGACAAGCTACCGGCTCACCGAGCACTTCCACTTCTGGACGAAGCACGCTCTCATCAATGCAGTTCTCCAGCCTGAATTCTTTGTCGAGCTATCGGAAGAACTCGCCAAGGAGAAAGGCATTAAGCTCGGGGGCTATGTGCGGGTCTGGTCGAACCGCGGTTCGGTCAAGGCGAAGGCTGTGGTCACGAAGCGCATCAAACCGCTTTTGATCGACGGCAAAACCGTCCATGTCGTCGGCGTGCCGCTGCATTGGGGCTTCATAGGTCAGACCAGGGAAGGGTTCGGACCGAATTCGCTGACCCCCGTTGTCGGTGATGCGAATACGCAAACGCCGGAATTCAAGGCGTTTCTCGTCGATATCGAACCGCTGAACCGGCCGGTGGCATGAGGGAGGATGAGCCATGACAGCATTTCAGCCTCTCCAAGTCATCCGCCGCTCGGCGACCCTCGATGAGCTGGAGATCGAGCACAACCGCGACGTCGAAGTGACAAAGCTCATCGACGTCTCCAAATGCATCGGCTGCAAGGCATGCCAGTCAGCCTGCATGGAGTGGAACGACACGCGCCCCCCTGTGGGCCAGAATCACGGGGTTTATGAAAACCCGATGGATCTCACGCCCGAGATGTTCACGCTCATGCGGTTCGCGGAGTGGGATAACCCCAAAACAGGCAACCTCGAATGGCTCATCCGCAAGGATGGCTGCATGCATTGCGAGGACCCCGGCTGCCTGAAGGCCTGTCCTGCTCCGGGCGCCATCGTGCAATACGCCAA
>JBAVVQ010000271.1:0-2139 GCA_049697375.1 Rhodomicrobium sp. | reverse complement strand
CGAAAGGAAGGCAGACGTGCCTCTCCCTTTATTGAGTTTGTAGAAACGATCCTCTCTGCGCTTCCTGAGGAAGCGATTACAGGAAGGGAGGGAATTTATACCGGGGGAGCCATCGAAGCGCATGTGTCTGCTGTGTGCGCTGACCTCGAGACCTACGTGAGACTCATCAAAAGAGCAAAGTGGAACCCGGCGGACTGAGTTTTTTGCGATTTTGGGCAGAAACTCACGCCGTCGACATTTCATATGTAGTCTTTCATAGTTGTTCCGTGCCCGGCCTACAGTAGGCCTGGCAGTTATGAGTTTGTACGGAGTTATCGATGAAAGACCTCCCCGAAGACAGATCTTTTCCGCAACCCGATGCCGCCCGGTATCTGGGCCTATCTGAATCCTTTCTGGCCAAAGCACGGTGCTCCGGCTTCGGGCCGCGCTATTGCAAATTGGGAAGGCGCGTCGCCTATCGGAAATCGGATTTGGACGCTTGGCGCGAGGAGCGAATTTACGCTTCCACGTCGCAATACCCGCAGCGGCTCCAGGCCGCAACGGCATCCACACTCTAACCCCTCCCAAAAACAAAACCCCCTGCGAACTGGCATTCGCGAGGGGGCATGGTATCCAAATGGAACGTAATCTTCTCTTAGAAGAGCGTGCCTCGCAAGCTGAAAAATGCACGGGCACGCAAAAATCGGCTGAGGGTCATCCGAGCCCGAGCGCCATGGATGAAATGAACTTTCCGAAACAACTGGCTGAATTGTTCGTGGACCGGCATGAGAACGAATTCCGCTTCGTTCCGCGCTCGGGCCGCTGGCTCTACTTCAACGGCGAGCGCTGGTGCCTCGACGGCTTCGGCCATCATCTCGACGCGGCGCGACGACCGTGTCGGGAAGCGGCGGAGCGCATGTGGGACCCTAACGTCAACTCCGAGTCAATGGTGAGCGCGCTCCTGCGCCTCGCAAGCTTCAATCCGAAAATGACGGCGGCAATCGGGGGCGAGACCGAGCCTTATCTTGCAGGCCCGCTGGGCAGGCGGGAGGTGCGGTATGGGTGACCTGAGCTACGCCGATCTGATCAAAGCCACCGGGGACAAGCTTGGCAACTTTAACATTCCCTGCCCGTCTTGCGGTCCATCGCATGAGGCAAGACACACCCACAAGCGGCCTGTAATGCGCGTCTGGCGGAGTAAGCCGGATTTCGTGACCTACAACTGTGTCAGATGCGGCGCGCAAGGCTTTGCAAAACCGGACAAGGCCACCAAGCCCGACCCCGCCAAGGAGGAGGCTGAGAAGAAGGAGGCCCAGGAGGAGGCGAAGCGGGAAGCTGAGCGCAAGGCCAACAAGCAATGGCACGCCAACAACCTTTGGCAGCAGCGGCGGGCGGCCGAGGGTACCCTTGTCGAGACCTATCTGCGCGAGACGCGCGGGCTGCAAAACCTGCCGCCCTTCGACATGCTGGGCTTTCTCCCGGCTGGGCTGGATCGAATTGAGCCTTCATATCCGGCGATGATCTGCGCGTATGGGCTGCCTGACGAATACGAGCCCGGCCGCTTACGCCTCGATGCAACGACCGGCGTGCATCTCACATTTCTCGACGGGGCGCGCAAGGCACCGATCCCCAAGCCCAAGCAGATGCGCGGCACGTGCAAGGGGAAGCCTCTTGTCCTGGCGGCCCCGAATGACGGGAACGCGATCTGCATCGCGGAAGGGATCGAGACGGCTCTGACAGCTCACGACCTGCTGGGCATAGGCGCGTGGGCCGCGGGCTCTGCGAGCTTTATGCCACCGCTCGCCGATGCCGTGCCCGATTACATCGAGTGTGTGTGGATTGAAGCCGAAGATGATCCTGATGGGCAACGCGTCGCGCGGGAGCTGCAAGGCCAACCCGCTTTAACTACGATATCCGCCCTTATCGCCAACTGCGCGATGCGCTTTTGTTCGGAGGCTTTCGTATACCGCGCGGGCTTCCTACAGCGCGTCACATGCCCCGTCACGGCGCGCGCAAGGCCTGCCAGAAGGCCATTACACCGTGGACGACGTCCCGCCCAAGCCTTTAGCCCGCACAACCGCCTGCGCAGCCGCCAGCCGCGCAATCGGTACCCGGAATGGCGAACAGGACACGTAGTCGAGGCCGACCTTCTCGCAAAAG
>JBAVVQ010000270.1:0-4386 GCA_049697375.1 Rhodomicrobium sp. | reverse complement strand
AACTATCTCAGGGCGACGGGCCGCGATCCCCATCGTGTCGCGCTCGCCGAGGCCTACGCGCGGGCGCAGGGTTTGTGGCGCGACGCAGGCACGCAGGACCCCGTTTTCACAAGCGCGCTCGAGCTTGATCTTGCGACCGTCGAGCCGAGCCTCGCTGGGCCGCGGCGCCCGCAGGACCGCGTTCCACTCGCACGCGCTTCCGAGGAATTTTCCGATGCGCTGGCGGAGATACGCGCTGTGAAGCCAGGCGGAGAGGCCGCGAATATGCTCAGCGAGGGCGGCGGCAGCGTCGAGCCTATGGAACGGTCCGGCGCGGTTGCGGGCGAAAACTATTCGATTTCCGACGGTCATGTCGTCATCGCCGCGATCACGTCTTGCACGAACACGTCCAATCCGAGCGTCTTGATTGCGGCTGGGCTGCTTGCCCGGAAAGCGCGTGAGAAGGGGTTGAAGCCGAAACCCTGGGTCAAGACATCGCTCGCCCCCGGCAGCCAGGTTGTCACCGATTATCTTACGAAGGCCGGGCTGCAATCGGACCTGGATGCGCTCGGCTTCGAACTCGTCGGCTATGGCTGCACGACCTGCATCGGCAACTCCGGGCCTCTCCCGGATCCGATCTCAAGAGCGGTTAACGACAGCGATCTGGTGGTGAGCGCCGTGCTCTCCGGCAACCGGAATTTCGAGGGCCGCGTCAATCCTGATGTGCGCGCCAACTATCTCGCCTCGCCGCCGCTCGTTGTTGCTTATGCGCTCGCGGGCACCATGAAGCTCAACCTCGCAACGGAGGCGCTCGGGACCGGCAAGGACGGCGCGCCCGTGTTCCTCAAAGACATCTGGCCATCTTCGGCGGAGATCGCGGAGTTTATCCGCGCCTATGTCACACCCGATATGTTCAGGACGCGGTACGCCGACGTGTTCAAAGGCGATATGCGCTGGCAGGCTGTCGGCGGCTCCAAGACCGGGCAGACCTATGACTGGGACGGGGGCTCAACTTATGTGCAGAACCCGCCTTATTTCGAAGATTTGAGCGGCGCCGCGCCTGCGCCCCTCACTGACATCGAAGACGCGCGCGTGCTTGGCCTTTTCCTCGATTCGATCACGACGGACCATATCAGCCCGGCGGGCTCCATCGCGAAATCCGGCCCCGCTGGAAAGTATCTTCTGGCCCATGACGTCACGGCTGCCGACTTCAATTCCTATGGCGCGCGGCGAGGCAACCACGAAGTCATGATGCGCGGCACTTTCGCGAATATCCGCATCAAGAACCAGATGGTGCTGGGCGTCGAAGGGGGCGTCACGATCCATTACCCGGACGGCGAGCAGATGCCGATTTACGACGCCGCGATGTATTACAAGGCTGAAGGCGTGCCGCTCGTCATTTTCGCGGGGCGCGAATATGGGACCGGATCGAGCCGCGACTGGGCCGCTAAAGGCACGCGCCTGCTCGGCGTGCGCGCGGTGATCGCTCAGAGCTTCGAACGTATTCACCGCTCGAACCTGGTCGGCATGGGCGTGCTTCCCCTCGTCTTCGAGGAGGGCACGTCTTGGACGGATCTCGGGCTCAAGGGCAACGAGACCGTAACCATCCACGGCATAGAAGAACTCAAGCCGCTGATGAAGCTAACGGCGCATATCGCCTTCGCGGATGGAGCGAAGAAGGATGTCCCGCTGCTCTGCCGCATCGATACGCTCGACGAGCTCAATTACTTCAAGAATGGCGGCATCCTGCATTACGTGCTGCGTAACCTTGCCGCAGCCTGATCGATTCGAGAATCGGTTTGAGCAAGCCCCGGTACGCCGGGGCTTTTTTTATGCAATCTTGGCCAAATAGTGCACAATCTGACGCGTGCCGTTTCGTCGGGCAAAAGATTGTCAGCAGGAAAAACCTCTTCTTTCACAGCAAGTTACAGAAACAAATAAAAACGGCAAAGAAAATCTTGATTGTTGGAAATCCTCCTGAGACACTGGCCGCATATCAAAGAAGGTGAAGCTGAGTGCACCGCCCGTGACAAGCGTCGCGTGCACATACAAGGCGTTTTGGAAGCCTCGGGATACGTCTAAAAAGCTCTATAATTAAGGGAGTCCTGCCATGCAGGAACGAACCGAACCCGCATTTCATGAATGGGTTGAGACGGCGAATCACCTAGCCAGACACTCTGTGTCGACTGTGGCCTGCCCCTGCTGCGGAAGCACCTCTCTCAGCGCAAGAGACGTTGAATACGGCTTCGGCCATGACAGAGGCGTGCAGCGCTACATCTCATGCGGCTGCTGCGGCGCATTCACCAGCGTGAACGTGAAATGCGCTGGCGCGACCGAGAGCAAGGCCCTTCACGCCGCCGAATAAAGCCGCGGCAATCGATGACTCGTCTCGAGGAAGGCGGAAGCTCGGACGATCATTCAGAATGGCGAGTCAAGACATCGATCACCTTGCACTCGGCGATGCGCTCCGTAGCGCACGCTTTAAGCATACGATCGACCTCGGCCCGAAGCGCGGTGAGCCGCGCAATCTTCTCATCAATTGAGACGAGATGCGCCTTCGCTATCGCGTCCACGGACGCGCACGGCTGATCGGGGCGGCTCGCCAGATCGAGCAAGCTCCGGATGTCTTCGATCTCAAACCCGAGATCGCGGGCATGCCGGATAAACAGCAACCGGCGCTGCAACTCTTGCCCATAGCGACGCTGCCCGCCAGAGGTTCGAGGCGGCTTTGGCATGAGGCCGATTTGCTCGTAGTAGCGCAGCGTTTGCACGGCGTAACCCGATCGCCGCGCCAACTCGCCGATGGTCAAATCCATGCTCGATTTTCCCTCTTGAACCTACAGTAGCTGTAGATGCTATGTGATGTGGAGTTGAAAGCGAAGGAATGTCAAGGATGGGCAAAGCGTGCTGTGGATGCGGAGCTGAGTCGCGGGCGCGTGACAGGGCCTACCGTCGCGCCCTGTGGCTCGTGCTGGTCATCAATGCCGCGATGTTTCTTCTGGAGATCGGGGCCGGATTAGCAGCCGGTTCGGCTTCCCTGCAGGCCGACGCTCTCGACTTTCTCGGCGACGCCGGCAACTACGCCATCAGCCTGTTTGTCGTGGGCATGGCTCTGCGATACCGGGCGATGGCGGCTCTTGCCAAAGGCGCGACGATGGGCGTCCTTGGACTATGGGTCATCGGCATCACGGTGTGGCATGCCATTCACGGCACGCTTCCGCAGGCCTACGCCATGGGCATGATCGGCTTCGCGGCGCTCGTCGCCAATGCTGCATCCTTCACGGTGCTCTGGGCGCATCGCGGCGGCGACTCTAATATGCGCTCAGCCTGGGTTTGCACGCGCAATGACGTTATCGGCAACCTTGCGGTGCTGCTCGCGGCGTTCGGCGTCTTCGGAACGGGCGCGGGTTGGCCCGACCTCATCGTCGCGGCGATTATGGGGACGCTTGCCTTGCAGGGCGCCGCAATCATGTGCCGGCAAGCCCTCGCCGAGCTGCGGCAATCGACAGGGGCGGTGTCGGTCGCGGCTGAGTAGCGTTTCAGCGCCGTTACTTGTGCGTGCGATAACGGCGCGCAAACGCTTGATATCGGCTATCTTAAGGGGCGCGAAGCTAAATCGTCGCTTCAGGCAAGCTTCATCAGCGGCCGCTACACGACCTCATGGTCCGAGTTGCGGATGTGCGTTGATGCCGCGATAGCCTTTGATCAGGAAGGAAAGACCTCATGAGCGGGATCTATTTTGAAATCCAGGCCGACGATGTGAAGCGGGCCTCCGGCTTCTATACGGCGGTGTTCGGCTGGAAGTTTTCCGAGGCCGAGGGCCTTCCCATCCCGTATTGGCACATTGAAACGCACACCGGGTCTGGAGGAGGCTTGCTCAAGCGGATGGCCGAGCGGCCTCCGGCCCAATGCGGGACGAATGCCTTTGTCTGCTCCTTCGAGGTCGAGAATTTCAATAAGACGTCCGCGGCGATACTGAACCTTGGCGGAGTTGTCGCGCTTCCGAAATTCCCAGTGCCGGGTAAATGCTGGCAGGGGTACTTCATCGACACGGAAGGAAATACCTTCGGCATTTTCGAAGTCGACGAAAAGGCGGGCCGCGCCAGCTCCTCATAACAAGAATACGCCCCCTCCGCAGGGGGCCATAATAACCGGTCATTTTATGAGCCGCATATCCGGCGAGCTTGGGCGGTGTCCACACACCGCATCAACCTCGCGCCGCGTTGCAAAAATTGAAGCCACCCCGATCTCAAGCGGATTAATCCGAAGTTCTGATGGCGGAATGGCGAAATATACGACATTTCAAGGCGATATGCCATACGGGGCGCCATAATGTACCCATGTAATGCGTCAGCATGACTCAGGCCGCAGCGTCGCGAATCAGCTACATTGCGCGGCATGTACATC
>JBAVVQ010000269.1:0-3235 GCA_049697375.1 Rhodomicrobium sp. | reverse complement strand
ATTCATGTCGATGACGAGGGGACGCCCTGCCAGGATGTCACGATCATCGAGAAAGGCGTGCTGAAGAATTTTCTGCACAACAAGGAAACGGCGCGGCGCCTCGGCCAGGAGCCTACCGGCAATGCACGTGCCTACTCGTTCTCCGACGAGCCTCTGGTGCGAATGCGGAATACAGCCATTCTGCCGGGCGAAGACAAGCTGGAAGACATGATCGGAGCCGTAGAGCGGGGCTACTATCTCAAGCGAGCGACCAACGGGCAGGCCGATTGGACGAGTGAGTTCATGTTCGGCATCAATCACGGCTATGAGATCCGCAACGGCAAGCTCGGCCGCGCCATCCGCGACACGACGATCTCCGGCGTCGCCTTCGACATGCTGAAAACCGTCACGCACGTCGGCGACAAGCTTGAATGGAGCGTTGGCGGCTGGTGCGGGAAAAAGCAGCCTATTTCCGTTGGCATGGGCGGACCAGCCATCAAATGCCGCCTGAACGTGGGAGGCCAGGGATGAGTGGAAGCCTGGATGCCGCCCCAACGGAATTTGCGGAGCACCTTGTCGAGCGGGCAATGCGCGGGGGCGCGGATGCGGCACAAGTCACCGCGACTCGGAGCAACTATTTTGAGATCGATTTCAGCGAACGCGGCATCGATCTCTTGCGGAGTATTACGAACAGCAGCGCCTCCATCACAATATTTCGCGACGACAAGCTCGGTTCTGCAAGCGTGAACGGCTGCAATGCCGACGATATCGAAGCGGCGCTCGCGGCTGCGCAAACTGCCGCGGATGCGGGCATCAAGGATCCGGCAAACGGCATTGCGGACGCGCCCTTGCTCCCCAAGGGAGAGTATGGGCACAAAGAGCCGCAACGCGACGCCATGATTGCCTCAGCCGAAGGTTTCATCCAGGAACTGAGCCAGCGCTACCCTGCAATCCGGACTCGCAATTCGATCTCCTCGTTCAGCGACTTCGAAAGATCCTTCGCCAATTCGCTCGGGGTCCGGCAAAGCGAGAGGCGCGGCAGGTACGGATTTGGAGCCGGCTTTTGCGGAAAGGACGGGCGCCGGACGACATCGGTCAATTATTCGGGTGCGGCATCCTTCGAACCGTTCGAACGCCTCCTTGGCGTTGGAACGGTTCAGCGGCTCATCGAGGAGACCCTGAGATCCTTCGAACGCAAGCCGGTTCCTGGAAAGTTTGTTGGCGATGTCATTATCACCCCGGATTGCCTCCGGTCGCTGATGGGAAGCATCACGAACGCATTGTCCGGATCAGCCTTGTTTGCGGGCACGACGCCTTATAAGGGACGGAAGGGCGAGCAGATCGCCAGCGAGAAGTTCAGCCTTCTCAATCGTCCGCGATCACCCGAATTCCCTGGCGGTGCCGATTTCGATGGGTTCGGCATCCCAACGAAGGATCTCGACGTCGTGAAAGATGGTGTGCTGAACGAATTTCTCATCGGGTTCTTCATGGCCCGAAAGCTCGGTGTCCCGCAGACCGCGGGCGCCTGGAACTTCCTCGTTCCGCCCGGTGATACTCCGATCGACGAAATCGTCGCCAAAACACGCCGTGGCGTCGTCTTCTCCCGTTTTTCAGGCGGCCGGCCGAACAGCAATCTCGACTTCTCCGGGGTCGCGAAGAATTCCTTTTATGTCGAGGACGGCGAGGTGAAACACGCGCTCGGCGAAACGATGGTGAGCGGCAATTTCCAGGCGCTTCTGAAGCAGATCCACGCGGTTTCGCGGGAATGCGTGAACTTCGGCGGAAGTTGCTATCCGTATGTCGCGGCGTCAGGTGTTACGATTTCGTCGCGATAGAGCGCTGCTGCTCCGGCAGCGCACATCGAAGCGCAACCCGTCACACCGCCAGCGCCTTGACGATCCTAATCGGAAACCTTGACAAGGAGCTTGCCGAAATTTGCCCCTCTCAAGAGCCCGATGAAGGCCTGCGGCGCTTTCTCAAGCCCATCGACGATGTCTTCCTTATATTTGAGCTTACCTTCGCGCACCCAGGTGCCAACCTCACTCTGAAAATCGCGCGTTTGCTCCGCGAAGTCGTACACGATAAAGCCCTGGACACGCAAACGCTTGGTGAGGATCATCCGCATTAACCCCGCCGTGCGGTCCGGACCTTCGGGAAGCGCCGTGGCGTTGTAATGGGCGACCAGGCCGCAGACCGGCACGCGGGCAAAATTATTGAGGAGGGGTAGAACTGCATTCCAGACCGCCCCGCTAACATTCTCGAAATAGATGTCGATGCCGTTCGGGCATGCGGCCTTCAGTTCCTCTTTCATATTTGGCGAGCGGTGATCGACGGCGGCGTCGAAGCCAAGCTCATCGATAAGGTAAGAGGTCTTCTCCCTGCCGCCTGCGATGCCGACAACCCGGCAGCCCTTGATCTTCGCGATCTGACCAACTGCGGAGCCGACTGGCCCAGCCGCTGCGGCAACCGCAAGCGTCTCGCCTGCCTTCGGGAGCCCGATATTTCGAAGCCCGGTATATGCAGTCATTCCCGGCATTCCGAGAACGCCAAGGGCGGTCGAAACAGGGGCTGCGGTCGGGTCGAGCTTCCGCAGATCGCAGCCGTTTGAAACCGACTAGTCCTGCCAGCCGCCAAAGGCGAGCACCGTATCGCCCGTGGCAAATTCAGGGTTATTCGAAGCAACGACCTTGCCGACCGTTTGGCCGCCGAGGGGCTCGCCGATCGCAAACGGAGGGACATAGGATTTGGCGTCGCTCATGCGACCGCGCATGTAGGGGTCGAGCGACAGAAAACTCGTTTTGAGTAAAACCTGACCCGGGCCGATGGCTGGAACGGGCGCTTCGGCGAGCTTGAAGTTCTCTGGCTTGGGCTCGCCATGCGGCCGTGAAACGAGAATGATTTGCCGGTTCTTCGCTTCAGTCATACGCCTGTCCTTTCCGGGATCGATGAACGCGCACTCCCCGCAGGAACCAACGCCTGGCTCTCTTTGCTCACATTTGATGCCATCATCTCCATTCAAATGGCTTGCCGGTTTGCTGCATCAAGTTGGGGGCTATTAGCTTTTCCGGGGGGCATGAACTCATTTGAGGCCGCAACGGGGAATGTCTGAAGGTGGCCCAGCTCAACGTATTTGATGCTCTATCGTACTGGAAATCGTATTTTTAATTTCTACAGTGCAGCGCATTTTGCTGTCGGAAAAGCTGCGCTTCCCGCTAAAGCGCAGATAATTAATTCAGAAAGGTGGAGTGCCTTAAGG
>JBAVVQ010000268.1:0-2951 GCA_049697375.1 Rhodomicrobium sp. | reverse complement strand
GTTCTGCCCAACTGTCTGGAATTGATGACCGCCTACTGGGCTGCGGCCAAGACCGGCATCGTCATCGTCCCCATGAGCACTCTGCTGCAGGAAAGGGGGCTGGCGAGCCTGCTGCGGGATTCCGATTCGATCATTTTGCTTGCTGACGCGTCCTTCGCCGAAACCCTGGACCGGATTCGCGGCGAACTGCCAGCGATGCGGGCTGACCGCTTCGTGCTGGTGGGCTGTAGAGGGAACGCGCCGCCCGGTTTTGGCGCCTATGAGGACTTCACCAGCGGGGCCGCCGAAGATAATCCCCCGGATCCCGGTCTGACTGACGCGGACATGTACAACATCATGTACTCAAGCGGCACCACCGGCGCCCCCAAGGGCATCGTGCATACTCACCATGTGCGCGCCATGTATTGCACGCTGTTCGCTTCGGCCTGGCGCATGATCCCAGAGAGCGTGGTCCTGCACGCCGGTTCCCTTGTTTTCAACGGCGCCATGCTGGATCTGATGCCTTGGATGTATCTGGGCGGGACCTATATCCTGCACCAGTCATTCAACGCGGAGCAGGTGATCCAGGATATCGAACGCGAACAGGTGACCCATATCGTCATGGTGCCATCCCAGATTATCGCGGTGCTCAACAGCCCCGCCTTCACGCCTGAGGCGCTGGCGTCCCTGGAGATGATCCACAATGTCGGCGCGCCCCTCCTGCTGGAATACAAGCATCGGCTGAACGAAGTG
Source organism: Rhodomicrobium sp. (assembly GCA_049697375.1). GTDB lineage: Bacteria > Pseudomonadota > Alphaproteobacteria > Rhizobiales > Rhodomicrobiaceae > Rhodomicrobium. The sequence continues at coordinate 2,219 of JBAVVQ010000268.1, read as the reverse complement.
CTGCCAGGGCGGTTTTATGAGCTCTACGGGCTGACCGAAGGTTTCGTGACCGTACTCGACAAGCATGACGCCATACGCAAGGTGGGGTCAGTGGGTGTGCCGCCACCCTTTTTTGAGATGCGTATCCTGCGGGTGGACGGCACGGAGTGCGCCCCTGGCGAGGTGGGTGAAATCTGCGGCAAGGGCCCCCTCCTGACGCTGGGTTACTATAAACGTCCCGACCTGACTGAAAAAGCCATTATCAACGGCTGGCTGCACACCGGCGACGCCGGCTATGTGGATGAGGACGGTTATCTGTTCCTGGTCGACCGGATCAAGGACCTGATCATTACCGGCGGAGTCAATGTTTATCCCAAGGACATCGAGGAGGTAATGATCCGGCACCCGGCGGTGGTTGAGGTGGCTGTCTTCGGAGTGCCCGACGAAAAATGGGGAGAGACACCGGTGGCGGCCGTCGTACTTCGCCCTGGAGAAACGATTGAACCCGAATCGTTGAAGCATTGGACCAACAGCCGGGTAGACGCCAAGTTTCAGCGCGTCAGCGACGTTATCATCATGGACGCCTTCCCCTGTAACGCGGCCGGCAAAATGCTCAAGCGCGAGATGCGGGACACTTACCGGCGCCAGCTAGAGCGAATCCGCTAATACGGCGCGGTACTGTAATCCACGCGGCTCAATCGAGTCGAACCGCGATGCCAGCCGCCGCCATGTGCCTCTTCGCCTCGCCGATCGTGTGATCTCCGAAATGGAAGATCGATGCGGCAAGCACCGCGGTTGCGCCGCCATCGCGGATGCCTTCGACCAGATGATCGAGCGCGCCGACGCCGCCCGAGGCGATGACGGGCACTGGCACGGCGTCAGAAATTGCGCGCGTAAGCGGAATATCGAAACCGGCGCGCGTGCCGTCCCTGTCCATCGAAGTCAAGAGGATTTCGCCAGCGCCAAGGCTGACAACCTCTTCCGCAAACTCTATGGCGTCGATGCCCGTCCGGCGGCGCCCGCCATGAGTGAAAATCTCCCAGCGAGGCTGGCTTTCACCACCGTTTGCAACCTGCTTCGCGTCAATGGCCACGACGATGCACTGGTTGCCGAACTTCTCCGCCGCGCGCGCGACGAAAGACCGGTCCGCCACTGCGGCGGTGTTGATCGAAACCTTGTCGGCGCCAGCCCGGAGAAGTTCGCGCACATCGTCCAGCGTGCGTACGCCGCCACCCACGGTCAGCGGCATGAAACAGCGTTCTGCAGTGCGCGCAACGACATCGAGGATGGTGCCCCGTTTTTCATGACTTGCGGTGATGTCCAGAAAACAGAGCTCGTCCGCTCCGGCCTTATCGTAGGCCGCGGCCGCCTCGACCGGGTCTCCGGCGTCGCGAAGGTCCACAAAGTTCACCCCCTTCACCACGCGCCCATCTTTCACGTCGAGGCAGGGAATGATGCGCATTTTCAGCATCGGAGCATCTCTGGATTGTTGTCGGACGGAGGGTTTACTGGCTACGCCTGCTTCTCGCCTGCGTCAATGCACGAAGCCATATGCCATTTCGAACCTGGCCGGATTGCCCATCCCAGTCTCCACCAGATGGCGGCGCAAACTTGCCAGGAGAATAGCCGTCTTGATGATCGCCATTCCGGCTATCGCGCGTGCGCCTGCATGACTTCAATTTCTTCGCCGCGCCGGGCATTTTTGCTCACTTGAATGCTCGACATTGGCGGCTAAAACTCGTATAACCCCGCCTCGCAAGCCTATATGGCTTCCAGAATGCCCAGGTAGCTCAGTCGGTAGAGCAGCGGACTGAAAATCCGCGTGTCGGTGGTTCAATTCCGCCCCTGGGCACCATAAATCCTCAATAAAATCAAGGGTTCAGCAGCACAGACGGGCTGCAAGATAAATCGTGACCCAGAGAAAATCGTGACCGTGTCGTGACCGTGATCGGAATCGTGGGCTTCGCGGCATCCCTTGCGTGCCCTGGAGCAGCTCCCCCGCGTCCTGCCGTCAGATGGTCTGATGGTGTTACGTCAGGCGTACGCAGCGCGGCTCAAGGAAAGGATTGTTGGCTTGCCCGCACCATAAGGAAAGGATCGGCGCAGCCGGTTCGATGGTGTTACGTCAGGCTGCGCTGGGGCTGCTGTGAGTCGCGAAACGCTCCATCCCTCCGGGCCAAGGTTTCGTGGCTGTACAAGGCGCTGTGGCCCTCCTTGACGGCCTGACATGTCTGACGGCA
>JBAVVQ010000267.1:0-2460 GCA_049697375.1 Rhodomicrobium sp. | reverse complement strand
GTCATGTGCTTGAGAATGCACGATTCTCAAGCAAAGCCTCCTCGGCTAACTGCCGGATTTAGGATAAACGGCGCTCTGCTCGATGACGGCGCCATTGTGCGCCTGCCGCCGCCGGAAGCGGCGCGCTTCGCCGCGCTGCTATCCCCAGGGCAAACGATTTCGGTTGAGGGCGATGTCAATGCCAGCGTTTTGGGGCGAGTCATCGATGCCACCGCGATCGGCGCATCTTCGGCGACGCTGAACCCGGTCGATGCCCCGCCGCGCCTGCCCCGTCCGGGTGGGCCGGAGGCGCGGTGGGATGCTCCTCCTCCGCCTCGGCGTTAAGGGTCAGCGAACAGGAAAGGAGAAGAAAAGCAAATGGGGCAACACGATCAAACGCAGACCGCTGACCGCAATCGCAACGCTCTCGATTGGCTGAACTTTTTTCTGGCTGATGTGAAGGATGGCATCGGGCCGTTCCTGGCGATCTTCCTTACCTCCAGCCAGCATTGGGATCCTGGCAGCGCCGGGATTGCTCTCACCATCGGAGGCGTGGCGACGGTTCTGGCGCGCGGTCCCGCGGGTGCGCTTGTGGATTCGATCACCTGGAAACGCACCTTGATCGTGGTGAGCGCGGCTGCGGTGGCTGCGGCCTCGATTGCGATGGCGGTCTATCCCGCATTCTGGCCGGTGGCGTTTGCACAAGGTTTGAACGGGATCGCAGACGCCATCTTTCCGCTCGCCGTGACCGCCATCAGTCTCGGCATCGTAGGCCGCAAAGGATTTACGAGCCGGGTTGGGCGCAACGAAGCCTGGAACCATGCGGGCAACGTGGTGACGGCGATAATTGCGGGCCTCGCGGGATATTTTATCGCGCAGGCCGCCGTTCTCTGGATCGTGGCGGCGCTCGCCCTCGCCAGTGTCTTCGCGGTTTATCGGATCGATCCCAACGCCATCAACCACGACGTCGCCCGCGGCGAGGAGGAGGGAGGCAGCCATGCGCCTGAAGCCCTGACGCTTCTTTTCTCGAACAAGCCTTTGCTCTGGTTCACGGCAGCCATCACGCTCTTCCATTTCGCCAATGCGGCCATGCTCCCGCTCGCAGGAGAGAAGCTCAGCCAGGGCATGCCGGACGCAAGCCCGCTCTTTATGGCCTCGTGCGTGGTCACTGCGCAGCTTGTCATGGCGCCGATGGCGATCCTTGTCGGCCGCAAGGCCGATGCCTGGGGCCGGAAGCCGCTTTTTCTGGCCGGTTTTGCCGTCCTGCCGGTAAGGGGCCTCCTGTTTGCGCTGTCCGATGATCCCTACTTCATCGTGGCCATTCAGATCCTCGACGGTGTGGGCGCCGGGATCTTCGGCGTGCTGTTCTACATCGTCGTCTCCGACTTCACGCGAGGAACCGGCCGCTACAACCTCGCCCTGGGCGCAGCCGCGGCAAGCTGGGGCCTCGGCGCGGCGCTCAGCAACGGCGTCGCAGGGATGATCGTCAACGGTTTCGGCTTCTCGGCGGCATTCTTCTTTCTCGCTGCCTGCGCCCTTGGCGCGCTTGGCATCTACTTTTTTGCCGTACCCGAGTCCTGTAACTATCGCGCGCCCGAGGCCGGAGAGAAACAGGGCAACCTCGTTCCGGAAGAGGCGCGCGCATGACGACGGACGGAATCACGGCCTCCCAGGCCGCAACCTGGAGCATTGCGGCGTTTGCGACGAGCGGGGTCATCCTGCGACCCTGGGGCCTGCCCGAAGCGATCTGGGCCGTGGCGGGAGCGACGGCTCTCGTACTATCGGCGCTTCTGCCGTGGCAGGATGCGCTCGCGGCCGTTTCCAGAGGGACAGACGTCTATCTCTTCCTGACCGGCATGATGCTGCTCGCGGAGGTGGCTCGCCGCGAAGGCTTATTCGATTGGCTTGCCGTCCATGCCACAGAAGCCGCCAAGGGCTCGCCGGCGCGCCTTTTCGGCCTCATCTACGCCGTCGGGATCATTGTCACCGCCTTCCTCTCCAACGACGCAACCGCCGTGGTGCTGACGCCTGCGGTTTATGCCGCGGCCAAGGCCGCCAAGGCAAAGCCTTTGCCCTATCTCGTGGTCTGCGCGTTCATCGCGAACGCCGCCAGCTTTGTGCTGCCCATCTCGAACCCCGCCAACCTCGTTCTTTACGGCAACCACGTTCCCGCCTTGTGGCCCTGGCTGAAACAGTTCGCCCTGCCGTCGATCCTGTCGATCGCAGCGACCTATGCCGTGCTTCGCTTCCTGTTCCACAAGGACCTGAGAGGCGAAATCGAAACCAAGGTCGCCGTTTCCGATCTTTCCGATGGCGGCCGTTATGCAGCCTACGGCATCGCAGCGACCGCCGCCGCTCTTCTTCTAGCCTCCGCGCTCGACATTCAGCTCGGCGCGCCGACCTTCGCCGCAGGCGCCGCAACCGCCGCCCTTGTGCTGATCGAGAAGAGGGAAGCGCCATGGCGGCTCATGCGCGGCATCT
>JBAVVQ010000266.1:0-3127 GCA_049697375.1 Rhodomicrobium sp. | reverse complement strand
GCGATTCGAGAAGATTTGGGCATCCAAATACTCCTTGTGCAGCAAGTCGGCCAGTTGTGCTGGTGTCGTTATGCAACCATGTGGGATGACAGATATGCGGATAACCACATTGATCGTGGCCTTATGTGCGCTGCTCGGCTTCGGCGTGGCGGCCGAGAAGGCCGATGCGCAGATCGTTCTTTCCGTGGAGGTCGCTCCGCCGCCCTTGCCGGTTTATGACGAGCCTCCCATACCGGGACCGGGATATTTCTGGACCCCCGGCTATTGGGCGTGGGACGAAGAGATCGGGGAGTATTACTGGGTGCCGGGGGCGTGGGTTCTGCCGCCGCGCGTAGGCTTGCTTTGGACCCCTGGCTATTGGGGCTGGAGCGACGGGGCCTATGTCTGGAACGCCGGCTATTGGGGGCCGACCGTCGGCTTCTACGGCGGGATCTGTTACGGGTTCGGCTATACGGGCGTGGGGTTCTCCGGGGGATATTGGTCCGGAAGTTCCTTCTACTATAACAGGTCCGTCACGAATATCAGCAACACGACTGTCATCAATACCGTCTATAACCAGCAGGTCATCAATAACAACATCACCCATATCAGTTATAATGGCGGCAATGACGGCGTAAGAGCGCAACCCACCGAGAGGGACCTGCTTGCCGCCAGGGAACAGCACATCGCCCCCACGCCAGATCAAACGCACCATCAGCAGCTCGCAAGCCTGAATCAGGATTTGCGCGCCTCCGCGAATAACGGCAGACCCGCCATAGCGGCGGTCGCGAAGGCGGGCGATTTCAGTCCACATAATGTTGTGGCCGCACAGGCTGCAGGCGGTCCGCTCAGGCCAGCGTCGCTTCCGACCGGCAATGCGCTCACGGGGGGGCATCCGGCGGGCCTAAATGTCGCCCATCCAGGGGCTAACAATCCAATGGCGACCCGCAATACAGCGGTGGCTCCTGCGCTTTCTCCGAAAGTCCGTGGCGCGCCGGGTATCAATCGGCAGGGCGCCATCCATGGCCCGAACAGGAACGGCGTTGCGAACCTGAATACGGGGCCAAGCGACAAGCGCAAGACTCTGGGATCGGCTCCGATGCACAGAAATGGCGCGTCGCCTCACCCCAATGGCGGGCCAATGACCATGAATGGGAGACCGTTCAATCCGAACTGGGGTCCGATGCGGATGCAGGGAGCGCCTATGCAGGCGAATGGCGGGCCGATCTATCCGAACCGAACGCCCTTCCGTGCGAATGCAGCGCCATTCCATCCGAATGGGGCTCCGTTCCACCCGAATGCAGCGCCGTTCCGCGCGAATGGAGCCCCGATGCAGATGAGCGGGATGCCTCCTAGAGGCCCTGGAATGATGGGGGGCGGCCCCGTTCCTCATGGGCAGCCTCATCCCAATATGCCGAGGCCCGCGGCGTATGCACAGCCTCATCCAGCCGGGCAGCCGAGGAAAGACCAGCCTCACGGTTAACTGGACCAGGATCGGGGACTCCACAGAATGGAGAATGACAGAATGCTTCGAAATTTGGGAATCGCGGCGATGTTGAGTTTGGCTCTGGTGATGCCGGTTCATGAGGCGGCGGCTCAGGATGCACTTGGCGGCGCCATACTCGGGGGAGGCGTTGGGGCCCTCTTCGGTGGCGCGCTCGGCGGACGTCGCGGTGCGGCAATCGGCGCGATCGTCGGGGCGGGGACGGGGGCCGCCATTGCCGCTGAGGGTGAACGGCGCCGTAACGGCTATTATTATTACCGCGACGGCTGTTACCTCCAACGCCCGGACGGGGCGTGGGTTCTGGTGCCCCCGCGTTATTGTTACTAGGCAGGCATTCGCGGCTTGACCATCGAATTGACGGAGATCGAGCCGCTTCTTTTCCGCCGGAGGCATGGCGCCGCGCCCGGCTTCTGAAAGCGGCGTTGAAAGACCCGTTCGCGATCAGCTGGAACAGGCGGGAGTGAGCATCCGGGCCGGACCGCTGGCCGGAGCTGAGAAAGACCGGCGTCTTCGGAAACATGTTTCCATGCAAGGGAGCAGCTATGCGCAATGCGATCAAGACGGCAGCCGCGGGTGCGGCCATCATGCTGATGACAACGGGTTCCAGCTTAGCCGGTCCGGTTTCGACCCCTCATCCAGGCGGCGGACCGGCGTGGGGCACAGGCGTGCTCAAGGCGCAATGGGGCGGCTACGGTTATTGCGAGCGGTTGCGCTGGCGCTGCGAGCATAAGTATGAACTCGGCCAAGAAGGCCAAGGCAATTGCCAGCGCTATCGCGAGGAATGCGGCGGACGGTCCCGCTACTGCGAGCGGTTGCGCTGGCGCTGCGATCATAAGGATGAACTCGGCGAGCAAGGCCAAGGCAATTGCCAGCGCTATCGCGAGGAGTGCGGCGAACGTGGCGCCTATTGAGGCTCGTAGATTGGGCGCTTCTGCGTGAGGCGCCCGCTCTCTGACCACTCTAGAGGCATGGGCAGCGTCAAGCGATGACCGCTTCAGTCCGTCGATTTTGAGTAACGGCCTAAAGGCGTTTGTAACATGTAGAAATATCGGCAGATCAATTTCCGCTAATTGACGTTCTCCAGTAGTTGGTTCGAAATTCTGGAACGGCAGGAATCGACCCGTCTCGACAATGCGATTTCGTTCCGCTGTGATAATCTCCCGTGAAGGCGAAACGGGAGGTTCTATGCCAACGATCGATCCGCGTCCTACAACGCAGGACCCCAGCGACGATCCGTACCTTTGGCTGGAGAACATTGAGGGAGAGGCTGCGCTAGCTTGGGTGGAACATCAAAACGCTCGCACGCTGGAACGCTATGCGGGTTCACAATTTGAGGCGGATCGCGATGCTCTAGCATTTATCTTCGACTGCGAAGATAAAATCCCTTATATCCGCCGCCGCGCCGGTCTCGTCTATAATTTCTGGCAGGACGCTGGGCACCCGCGCGGCCTGTGGCGCCGCACCACGTTGGCAGAATACCACAAGGACGTTCCGTCCTGGGAGCCGCTGCTCGACCTCGACGCACTCGCGACCGCCGAATGCGAGGATTGGGTCTGGCATGGGGCTGATACGCTGCAACCCCTTCACAACCGGGCCATTCTGTCGCTATCGCGTGGTGGAAGCGATGCCGCGGTACTGCGCGAG
>JBAVVQ010000265.1:0-4181 GCA_049697375.1 Rhodomicrobium sp. | reverse complement strand
TTGGCGGCGTGAGGGCGATCAATCATACCCTCGCGGCTTGACAAGGGACATCAGAGTGCTTTGGCCCGGAACACCCTTGGCCAAGTGGTCCGCTCTTGAGTTACTGCGGTAACTCAGGAAATGTGCGCCGGCAGCCCTTGAGACCCGAAGCCGAACTCAACAAGACGTAGGCACAACCGCTAAATTCCGTGGTTGGCTGTGAGTTGCGGCAAGGTGTTCTGCAGCCGCTCTATCGGGCGCGCGCGATAACTTCAAGCGAGCCGTGCCAGAATTCGCGCCCAGCTGCGCGCGCCCTTGCGGAAGGACGTCAGATTGTACTTTTCGTTTGGCGAATGGATGCGATCGTCGGCAAGCGCGAAGCCCACGAGAAGGCTTTCCATGCCGAGCGCATCACGAAACGCGGTAACGATCGGGATAGAGCCGCCGAGGGCGATACAGGGCGCTTCTCGGCCCCATTCGTCTTCGAGTGCGGCTGCCGCCTTCCGGATATAGTGCTGGTTTGGGTCGAACAGGATCGCTTCGCTGCCCCGCTCGCCGATGAACTTGGCCTTGCAATCTGCGGGCAGGCGGCTTTCGACAAAGGCCCGAATGGATTCGAGAATACGCAGCGGATCTTGGCCGGGGACGAGCCTAGAGGTAATCTTCACCGAGGCCTTTGAGGGAATAATCGTCTTCTCACCGACGCCTTGGTAGCCACCCTTAATACCGTTGAACTCCAGCGATGGCCGCGCCCACATCTGCTCGAGGAGCGAATAGCCGGCCTCGCCTGCGGGGACGCTAAGGCCCACAGCGCCAAGAAACGCCTTCTCGTCAAGGCCCAAAGCCCGCCAACGATCAAGTGTCTCGTTCGATGGTTCTAAAATGCCGTCGTAGAAGCCAGGGACCGTGACTCGGTTATTCTGATCGTGCATGCCCCCGAGGATGCTAACCAGGGCGCGGATCGGATTGGCGGCTGCCGCACCCATGCCGGAGTGCAAGTCGCGGTTGGCGGCGGTAAGAGCGATCTCTATAGAGCATATCCCGCGCAATTGCGTGGTGATGGATGGTGTGTCCTTATTCCACTGCCCCGTATCGCAGACGAGCGCGAGGTCGCGTTTCACCTCCTTGCCGTGCTCAGCGAGAAAGCCTGCAAGGGACGGCGATCCGCTCTCTTCCTCTCCTTCGATCAGCACGCTGACGGCGACCGGCAGCTCCCCGGCGGCCAATTTCCAGGCCCGTACCGCTGTGAGGAACGTCATCATCTGACCCTTGTTGTCGGCGGCGCCCCGAGCAACGATCATCTCGCCATTCTTGGGATCGGTTGCGATACGCGGCTCGAAGGGAGGCGCCTTCCAAAGATCCAGGGGTTCCGGAGGCTGCACGTCATAGTGGCCATAGAACAGCACTTTTGTCATACCATTCGGAACGCTGTTCCGGTCGTGCGCGACGACGATAGGATGGCCGCGGGTTTCGACCGTCCGCGCGCTAGCAAAGCCAATGTCCTTAAGCTCCTGCACACACCATTCAGCAGCCTTCCGGCAAGGTTCCATATAGGCGGGATCGGTCGAGACACTGGGAATTCGTAAGAACTCAAACAGCCGCCCCAAGGCCGCATGATGACTCTTATCGAGGAGTGTTAGTACTTCTGGCAACGGATCGCTCATGCTGTCCTCCGGTGGGCTCGTAACCGAAAGCACAATCGGGAGAAATGCTCTCCGTCTGCCCGATTACGAAATTGCCGTCAAAGCAGCAACAAAGCAATTCGTCTGGACGTCCAATATCATGCCGGATAGCCTCGCGTTGGAGAAACCAGGCACGATTGATGCCAGGAGGCCGGCATGCTGCTATCGCCCGACGCATTCGTTCACGTCCCCGTGCTTTCCGGTAAAATCGTCGAACCAGAGAAATCAACGTTCCGTGTCTCGTCCGAATACCTGCAAGCGAAGTGAACCACGAGACGGAAATACTCTGGATGAGGGAAATGATCGGGTATGTTTACACGCCTTTGTTCGGCACGGTCCTTACGCCTGAGAAGGGTTGATCTGGATCAAGCGCGTGCTCGGAGGGGGTGCTAACAACTTTAGCTCGAGTACATTCAGAGATCTTCGAGTTACTGAATGTGCTCCAAGCTCTTTGTTTCGGCGCGCTTTCCGGGTGGAAAACCGCACACACTTTTCCTGCAAGCGCTAGCGGACCGCAGCAAGCAGCTCTTTGGGGGGCTTCTTCCCTTGGAGCGGAGGATAATCTTCGGGCGTGATCGTTTCCTTCTGCAAGAGCAGCGCCGTCCCCTGATCCAGCTCCTTGCGGCGTGCCGTTAGCGTTGACTTGGCCTTCTCATAAGCTTCGTCGACGAGCTTCCGGACGGCGATGTCGATCTCCCGGTTCGTCTCGTCGGAATAATCCTTGGGACGTGTTCCAATCAGGGCCTCGCCTATGAACGCCTGGCGCTGCGGCTCATACACACGCTGCCCAAGGGCTTCCGCCATCCCGAAACGCGTCACCATTTGCTGCGCAATGTCGGTCACCCGGTCGAGATCGTCGGCGGCGCCGGTCGAGATTTCGTTAAAGACGATCTCCTCTGCGGCGCGGCCGCCCATAAGGACAGCCATGCGATTGATCAGTTCGCAGCGTTCGATCAGAAAGCGGTCCTCCGTCGGGCGCTGCATCGTATAGCCCAGGGCGCCGATACCGCGCGGAATGATGGACACCTTGTGAACAGGATCGACGCCAGGCAGCGCGGAGGCGACGAGCGCATGGCCCATCTCGTGATAGGCGACAACCTTGCGTTCCTTGGGCGACAAAATCCGCGAGCGCTTCTCGATACCTGCCACGAGCCGCTCCACGGCCCGGGTGAAATCGTCCATTGTCACAGTGTCGCCGTTGCGCCGCGTGGCCGCGAGCGCTGCCTCGTTAACAAGGTTGGCGAGATCGGCGCCCGAGAAGCCAGGCGTGATCGAGGCGATCCGGTCGAGATCGATGCCGGGCGCCGCTTTGATGCGTTTGATATGCACCTTGAGAATCGCCACTCGGGCCGGCCTGTCGGGCCGGTCCAGGGCGATCTGACGGTCGAAACGGCCAGCCCGCGTGAGCGCCGGATCCAAAATCTCGGGGCGGTTCGTTGCCGCCAGCAGCACAATGCCCTCGCGAGGGTCGAACCCATCCAGCTCCGCAAGCAACTGGTTGAGCGTTTGCTCCTTCTCGTCGTTGCCGCCCATCATGCCCGCGGTGCGCGTGCGGCCAAGGCTATCCAGCTCGTCGATGAAGATGATGCAAGGCTTCAACTTGCGCGCCTGCTCGAAAAGGTCGCGGACGCGGGCCGCGCCGACGCCGACGAACATCTCGACAAATTCGCTGCCCGAGATCGAGAAGAACGGCACTCCCGCCTCGCCCGCAACCGCGCGGGCAAGAAGCGTCTTGCCGATGCCGGGCGGTCCGACAAGAAGAATGCCTTTGGGCACGCGCGCGCCAAGCCGGCCATGTTGCTCCGGATCCATGAGGAAGTCGACGACCTCTTTCAGCTCGCCCTTGGCCTCGTCGGCGCCCGCAACGTCGTCGAATGTAACGCCCGTTTTCGTCTCGACGTATATTTTGGCGCGCGAGCGCCCCACACTCATCAGGCCGCCCATTCCTTGCTTCTCGACAATGCGCCGGAAGAAGAAGGCCCAGATGCCGAAGAAAATGAGGATCGGCAAAACCCAGGACAGGAGGTCGCGTAACAGGTTTTCACCTGTGCTGCCTGTGTAATCGATACCGTATTTTTGCAGCTCGCCAGCGACGGCGGGATCGACACGGGTCGTGGCAAAATATTTTTTGCCGCCCTCTGGGGTTTTGAACTCGCCTCGGATTTGCGACGGTCCGACCACAACTTTCTCGATTTGCTTGTCCTTCAGCAGATCTTGAAACTTGCTGTAGGGGATCGTCTCCACTTGCGAGTAGCCGATCCAAAAAGATTGGAACAGAAGCAGGATCCCAAAGACGATGAAGAGGTAGGTTAGGTTAAGCTGATGCTTCTTTTCCATCGTCGCGTCCCCATTGACCCTTCACACTTAGGCACAGCCGGGCCTTGGCGAAAGGGTGAGGCGCGGTAGTGATCGGATATGCCTACACGCCTTTGTTCGGGACGGCGCTTACGCCCCAGGGCTCCGTTGAAGCCTTGGCATTCGTGATCGACAGGTCGAGCCCGAGCTTTGCCGAACTTAGCG
>JBAVVQ010000264.1:0-7252 GCA_049697375.1 Rhodomicrobium sp. | reverse complement strand
TTGAAATAGAAGTCCTCGTCCGGGATGCGGCCGTAGACGAATGGTTCTTGGCGATTTTTGGTGATGGCAAGAACACGACTCGTCACCTTGCGGAAAAAGCGGCCCAGTTCCACGCCTTCTTCTTCCATATGCTTGACGAGCGCCGTTGCGAATGGACTGTTCGAGCCAGGTCCGTCAGCCGCTACGCTGCCGTCGCGCGCTGCGTAAAACACGATCTCACCATGCGTGGGGTCAATGGCTGCCAGCCCCTGCGTTACAGCCCGAGTGGCGGCTCCATTCATCACCATGCGTGCGAGGAACGGATTGGTGCGGCATGCATCGAGGATCACCATCCGAAGCTTTCTCCCCCCCGACAGACGATCCAGCACGCGCTCCACCGGAATAGCCTCGTCCGGGAGGTCAGTGGCGCGGGTCAGCGCGGCATCGACCGGGATGAGCCAATTCCGGCCATTCTGCTCCAAGCCATGCCCGGCATAATACACTAATGCCCATTCCGCCCCTTCGGCCCTATCTTCGAAGTCCCTGAGCGCGCGTTGCATTTGCACAACGCCGAGGTCGTGTTTTTTAACGACATCGAAGCCGAGGCGGGTGAGCGCGCCAGCCACGGCAGATGCATCATTAGCAGGGTTTTTCAGCCGGTCGACGGAGGTGTAGGCGCCGTTGCCGATGACAAGCGCCACTCTGCCCCTGGCTAGGCCGGTCTTAACTGCTCGGCTGGGAGCCGCCGCCGCCGAAGGCGCGGAACGGGCTGCCGGCTTCTTTGGCCAATATGCCATAATAAAAATCAGGATCGTTAAAAAGAAGAATCCAAAGAAGACAAATTCCAGCATGCCCGCTTCATCGTATGTTTCGCCACCCAGAATCGCTACGTTTATAGTCAGTCGAACCGATGCACAAGCTCGTGCTTCTTATCGCGCAGCCCGGAAGAAGGATGATTTGGGTCTGGGACGGCGCTTGCCGAACGCCTTATGGTAAATTGTTCGTCGCCGCGCCGGGCGTTTAATACAAATGTGGTTAATAGGGGGGCGCCGGATTTATTTCCGGTCAGCATTATGCTTAAAGATCGGTTTAGTCCGGCGCAGAAGAAAAGCGCCGCGCCCTCGATGTGGCGCGAAATAATTACAATAGATCATTGAAAATTAACAAGTTCTCTTCGCATGTGACCTCCCATTAAATTAAATTTAATGTTGGAATTTTTTCATTTACTGGGACGCGCAAAAGTCCGTTAAATATGTTTCAGCTTCGGATATTAACGAGGAAGGCCGTCCGCTTGGAATGCGGCGCGCACTAGGGACGCTGTCCGTTTCGTTATTTTCTGTATTATTGTCAATGACTTGCTTGATGTTAACCTGTCGATAAGGCGTTCTTCTTCAAGATCCTGGTTCTAGAAGTCCGGGACGGAGCGCAAGCGATAAGCCGATGCGGAGACGAAGAGAGGTGCGCCGCCTTGCACAACATGACTCCGCTCTAAGCCCCGTTTGTCCCGTTCGGCGTTTGGGTGGCAAGAACCTTGTCGATCCTGCGCCCGTCGAGATCGACAACCTCGAACTGCCAATTCTTCCAGCGGAACTTCTCGCCCACAGAGGGTATCCGGCCCAGCTGCGAAAGCACGAAGCCGGCAAGGGTGGTATATTCCGCGTCGTCGACGGCGAGGCCGGTCACGCCCAAAACGCGCTCGACCTCGAAGACGGGCATCTGCCCGTCCATCAGCCAGGAGCCGTCATCGCGCTGCACGGCGCTTGGCCCAATATCGGCTTCCTCCTCCGGCAGATCGCCTGCGATGCCGGTGAGGATGTCGGTCGGCGTGGCGATCCCTTGAACCGTCCCGTGTTCGTCCAGGACGATCGCCATGTGCACGAGCGACTTCTTGAACATTTCGAGCAGCTTCAAGACATTCGTGCTCTCGTGAACGTAAAGCGGCGTCTTGATTGCTGCTTCGAGATTGACCTTTCCCGTCTTGTGCAGCTGATCGAGCAGCGTCTTCGCATGCACGATGCCGATGGTTTCATCCACGTCGCCGCGGCAGACCGGAAAGCGGGAATGACCGCTTTTGGCGATGTCGTCGTAAATAGCGGCTTCGCTTTCCGTGATGTCGAGCCAGACGATGTTGGGCCGGGGCACCATGATCGAGCGGACGGAGCGGTCCGCTACCCGGAGCAGGCGCTCGATGATCTCCTGCTCCGCTTTTTCGAAGACGCCGGCCTCTGTGCCTTCGGCGATCATCGACTTGACTTCTTCCTCCGTGATGTCGGGCTCGGCTTGAACGGCGGGGCGTACGAGGCGAAGGACGGCGTCCGTGGACCAGCGTAAGAGAGCCGAGATCGGGGTTGCGACCATGGCGAGCACATTCATGGCGGGCGCCACGAAGCAAGCGATACGCTCGCGGTTGGCAAGGGCGAGGCGCTTCGGGACAAGTTCGCCGATGACGAGCGAGACATAAGCGATGCCGCTGACCACGATGGTGGAGGCGACCGTCTCGGCATGGCGGCCGAGCCAGGACAGCCCAGCAAAGACTTCCGCCAGAGCCGGAGACAGCGCACGCTCCCCATAAGCGCCGGATAGGATTGCAATGACCGTGATGCCGATCTGAACCGAGGGAAGAAAGCGCGCGGAATCTGCGTTCAGAGATAGCGCCGCCAACGCCCCGCGATGACCGTTATTGACGAGCATTTGCAGCCGGGCTGGCCTGGACGAAACAATAGCCAGTTCCGCCATCACGAGGAAGCCGTTCAAGGCGATCAGGAGGAGAAGGACAAAAAGCTGCGGCCAAGGCATGGGAAGGAGCAGGTCTCTTGTTCGCGGCCTTTATAGCGAGGTGTTCGGGACAACGATAATAAATTGCAGCGCCAGCGCTTAAATTATCGTTTAAATGAAATACGGGACACAAGAACAAGAGAAACCGGGCTATGACCCGGTTTCAATCGTCATGGGCGGAGCCTCTGTTAGCTGTAACAATCAGTCAAAAACATTGATCCCTTCCACATTGGAGCCGCCCGCCGCCGAAGTGCTAGCATCTTCGAGGAGGGTAAAGATGTTTTGGCAGTCGGAAAAGATCGCTCCCGTGAAAAGTCCAGCCTGTTGCGCGCACCCCACGTTTCACCATGTGTCGCGAACGGCGCCCCTTAAGACCTTCGAGAGCTGATTTAAGCATCGGTCCTCCGCTCATCTGCCGCGGCTTATGTCTGTTCGAGGAGAAAGCCCCGGAATTCGATGTAAAGCCTCCTCACGCCCTTGATTTCCGCAGGCCGCGGGAACTTTACTGAGGGACTGTGCGCCGAATACGGCTTGCCGTCGTCGAAGCCCCGTCCCTGGGAAAGACCAGCGGTTGCGCGGCACACCAGCGGCATTCACCGCCGGAGACACAACAAAACAAGCGATGATAACAGACGGGGCAACTTACGGCCCAGATGTATCTTATCGCGATTCTGATGGTGTGTGGGGCGGCTTAACAAAAGGTAAATGGCAAGCTGGGCTGGTGGGCGCCAGCCGGGCTTGCCTAGTTCATTGGTTCGATTATGTTTTGTACCGGAATGCGGAGTACGTCAAATTGAAGTAAAACAGTAAAATTTTTTTTAAAGGAATGTCAAAAAAAGGGCTTTGGACGGCGCCCGGCTGAGTCGCGGGTCACAGTGGCCTCTTCAAAGCACGGCTGAGAACGCCGACAATGCCTTCCCGGAAAAGCAGGACGCAGATGACGAAGATCGTTCCCTGGACGATTGTGACCCACGCTCCGAGATTGTTCAGAGAGTTCTGGATCGACACGATGATGGCGGCGCCGACGACAGGCCCGAAAATCGTTCCCATCCCCCCGACGAGCGTCATGAGAATGACTTCGCCGGACATGCTCCAATGCACATCGGTGAGCGTTGCGAGCTGCGATACGATGGCCTTGGTTCCTCCGGCCACTCCGGCGAGCGCGGCTGACAGAATGAAGATGGCGAGCTTGTAGCGGGAGGTTCGGTAGCCGAGCGAGATCGCGCGAGGCTCGTTATCGCGGATGGCCTTGAGAACCTGGCCGAAGGGGGAATGAATGATCCGGTATATAAACAGGAAACCGGCCAGGAAGATCGCGGCGACGAAGTAATAGAGGGTCCGGTCGTTACTGAGGTCGATAAAGCCGAGCGCCACGCCGCGCGGGACCGCCTGAATGCCGTTCTCGCCTCCCGTAAAGGGCGCCTGCAGCGAGAAGAAATACACCATTTGCGCGAGCGCGAGAGTGATCATGGCGAAGTAGATGCCTTGCCTTCGGATCGCAAGCGAGCCGGCCAGAAAGCCGAGGATCGCCGCGACAGCGGCGCCGGCGAGAATTGCGAGTTCCGGCGTAAAAGGCGGAAGCCCGATCGGGATATTGAACCAGCCCGCCTTGGGCAGCCAGAAGGGGAGGGAAGCGAGGCCATTCTTTGCGGTGTGCGCGGCCACGTAGGAGGCAAAGCCGAAGAACATGGCGTGGCCGAAGGAGAGAAGGCCCCCGAAGCCCAGCATCATGTTAAAGGCGCAGGCGAAGAGCGCAAAGCAGAGCACCTGCGCGAGAACGTAAGGGTAAAGGCCGAGCGAGGGCAGCGCTACGAGCAGAACGGCAAGCCCAGCCATCAAAAGAGCGTGCAGGAAGATTGGCCCGCGCCCGCTCCGGCTTACCGCGCCGGACGCAATGATGCGGACATCTGAGGTATCGTCGATGCGCGACATCAGGCGGTTTTCCCGAAGAGACCGGCCGGCCTTATCAAGAGGACGATGGCCATGATTACAAAAATGACCGTGGAAGCGGCTTGCGGATAAAAGACCTTGGTAAGTCCTTCGATGACGCCCAGCATGAAGCCGGTGACGATCGAACCCAGGATCGAGCCCATGCCGCCGATCACGACGACGGCGAAGACGACGATAATGAGGTCGGCGCCCATGTTGGGATTCACGGAATAGATCGGAGCCGCAAGCACGCCTGCGAGACCGGCGAGAGCGACGCCGAGACCGTAAGTGAAGGTTACAAGCCTGGGCACGTTCACGCCAAAAGCCTGAAGCAGCCTTGGGTTTTCGGTCGCGGCGCGCAAATAGGCGCCAAGCTTGGTCTTTTCGATGATGAGCCAGGTCGAGATGCAAACCACAAGCGAGGCTATGACCACCCATCCCCTGTAAATGGGAAGGAACATGAAGCCGAGATTACGCCCGCCCGCCAGTTCGGCGGGGATGGTGTATGGCAGACCCGATGAGCCATACCGATTGAGAAAGAGGCCCTGAATAATGATGGCGAGGCCGAAAGTCAGGAGAAGCCCGTAGAGGTGATCGGTTTGCTGATCGGCGTCGTGGACCGTGAGCACGCTCGCGGCTGAGAGAAAGGACGTAAAGAGAAGAGCGAGAACAGCCGCCGCGCCATAGCCTGCGATCGGATCGATGTCATAGCCGGCGAGCGTGGCGATGTCGGGCATCCCGTTAAGGCCCAATCCGCTCGCGAGATGTGACCCGGAAAGGGCCAGGAAAATCGCAAAAAAGCTGCCGAGAAAGACCAGGCTGCGCGTCTTGCTGCGAACATTGAGCTGTGACAGCAGGTTTTGCTCAAGCAAAATACCGAGCGCGCCGACGAGGATGGGCGAAATGATAAGGGCCGGCCAATAGCCGATTGAAAAATAGCCGTTGTTGAGAAGGAAATAGGCCCCAAAGGCGCCCAACATGTATTGTGCGCCATGCGCGAAGTTGATGATGTTGAGGAGCCCGAAGATGATCGCCAGCCCAAGGCTCAACATTGCGTAGAAGGAGCCGTTGATCAGCCCGATCAGGAGCTGGCCGAAAAGCGCTTGCGGGCTGATCCCTAACAATTCAAACATGTCACGCCGATCTCCGGCAATTGGATCAACCCGCCTTAATTGGACTCGATTAAAGGCGGAAAAGTTGATCGATTCTAGAGTGCTAGAGCAGCTCATCCGCGTCCAAAGTGACGGCGGGCTGCTCTAGGGCCGCCTGCGGCGGCCCTTCCTGGCTTAAGGCTGCTACTTTGCTGCTGTCTCCAGCGGGCATCCACCCTCGTTCAGAGGCCGGAAGGCCTTGTCGGCGGGGATGGTCGTCAGAAGCTTGTAGTAGTCCCAAGGCCCCTTCGACTCTTCGGGCTTCTTCACCTCGAACAGATACATGTCATGGGTCTTGCGGCCATCAGCGCGGACCTCGCCCTTGCCGAAGAGCGGATCGTCGGTCGGCATCTCCTTCATCTTGGCGACGACAGCCTTGCCATCCTTGGCGCTTTTCAGGGATTCCACCGCCTTCAGGTAGTGCAACACGCCGGAATAGACCCCGGCTTGGACCATGCTTGGCCTCCGCCCGGTCGCTTTCATGAAGCGGTCCGACCAGGCCCGGGTCTGATCGTTGAAATCCCAGTAGAACGCGGCGGTGAAGATCAGACCTTGCGCCGTCTTGAGGCCGAGCGAATGAATATCGGTAATGAAGATGAGAAGGCCGGCCAAGTTCTGCCCGCCTTGTACAATCCCGAACTCCGCAGCCTGCTTGATCGAGTTGATGGTGTCGCCGCCTGCGTTCGCAAGGCCGATGATCTTCGCGCCCGACGATTGCGCCTGCAACAGGAACGCCGAGAAATCCTGCGTATTGAGAGGAGCCTTGACCGCGCCGACGACCGTTCCGCCGTTTTCTTTCACGACCTTTGCGGTATCGCGCTCAAGGGCGGCCCCGAAGGCGTAGTCGGCCGTGATGAAGAACCAGCTCGTTCCGCCGCGCTTCACAATGGCGCTTCCAGTCCCATTCGCGAGCGCCCATGTGTCATAAGTCCAGTGGATCGTGTTCGGAGAGCATTTCGCGCCGGTGAGATCCGAAGCCGCGGCGCCTGAGTTGATGAAAACCTTGTTCTTTTCCTTGATCAGCTCGCTGAGCGCGAGCGCGACGCCGGAGTTCGGCACGTCGACGATGAAGTCGACGCCTTGCTGGTCGAACCATTCGCGGGCCGTGTTGATCGCGACGTCTGCCTTGTTCTGGTGATCGGCTGAAACCACTTCAACTTTCAAGCCTTTGTCCGCCGCCTTGAAGTCTTCGATCGCCAGCTTTGCGGCCACTACCGATCCCTCACCGCTCATGTCGGCATAGAGACCCGATCGGTCATTCATCACTCCGATTTTGACTTGCGTCTCAGCATTCGCCGCTGTCGCCGCCAGAAGGGCGGCCGCCACGATCAGCAATCTTCCGGCGCGCATTTTTGGGATCCCCCCTTTTTTTATAAGGCTCGCTTGTCACACACCCAGATAGGCATGAAGTTTTTGCG
>JBAVVQ010000263.1:0-2502 GCA_049697375.1 Rhodomicrobium sp. | reverse complement strand
CTTCTGCCTTGGGGAGTGCGGGATAAGTCATAAACGGCTCCTGGAGTAACAAGCTTAGAACGCTTCCAAGAACAATTCAGGAAAAGCGCTCTACGCGTCTATTCTATCACATCTTCGGCGAAAAGCGCTGTTCGCTTTTCTTAGAAGATGCTTTAGAATTTGCGGGGCGCCCACTCCAGAACCTTACGCGTGATTGGATTGGACTTCACCATCGCGCTGAGGCTGTGTCGCAGATATTCCTTGCGCACATACCACTCAGAATCGACGTAGCAGAGCTGCAGGCTCGTGCGGGCGCCCTTTTGAGGGAGAAAGCCGTGCCAGGAGTGGTCGCAAACGCGGAACATGAGCATTCGGCCGAACTCGGGCGGAAACTCGAAAGCGTAATCCTCGCGATCCGAGCTGCGAAGCACGCGAAGTCGTCCGCGTTCGTAAGGCCATTCCCGGCTGAAGCCCACAAGAACGGTGACGATCTTGTGCTTCGAATCGGGGTGTGCGTAGCCTTCGTTGTAATTGCCCGTCGTGTTGCCCATCATCACGATGCAGGGCGGATAGGGGCTGAGATCCATGTCAAACTTCCGCTCGACGAGGCGACGGAAGCGCGGGCTGAGCAAGTCTTTGACCGCCGCATTAAACCCCGGGCCGTAACGCAGGCTTGGAAGGCCGAAGCTGCCATGCGTCGGAATTTTGGGCGCATCGGCCAGAACCTCGTCCTTATAGGACTCCGGAATCGCATGTTCCACAAACGCGAAGTCATAAGGGTCGCGCCGCAGTTCCGCGGCTGATATCGCCGCTTCGTCCAGCAGCGCGAAAGGTGGATCGTTGCGTTCCATGGCGTAGCCTTTTCTCTCTCGTACCCTAAAAAGCCGGGAGCGCCGGATCGTTATGCGGCGCTGCGGCGATGCCTTCGATTTCGACGAGCCATTCCGGACGGCAGACCGCGCCCTGCACGATCACCGTCGGAACCCCCGGGAAGCTCTCGTTCAACATGCCCGTCACGCGGCCGTAATCGGTCGGGTCGCGCAAATAGACGATGAGGTGTTGCATGTCGTCGAGCTTCGCTCCGCCGGATTGAAGTAGCGCGTCGACGTTCTCGATGGCGCGCTCAAGCTGCTTCACCACGTCGCCGACATAAAGCACGTTGCCTTCCCTGTCGATGCTCGCCGTGCCAGAGATGAAGTGATGGGCACGGTCTGCGTAAGCGATGCGCGTGCCGCGCTCGAAGGTGACGTTGTAGTCTTTCGTCGCGCACAGCTTCTCGAAATCGTTGAGGTACGACACCTGCTTCGGCTTCAGGTCGATGATGGAATAAGCATCCATCGAGACCACGTCAAAACGGTGCGAGCAGGATCCTTCGATGCCCGTGCTGGCGATATAATGCGTCGAGCCGGTCAGCCCTTCATGCGTGAACAGCTCGCGCCTGCTGTCCACCATGCCCTGATAGAAGACATCGACGTTTCTGAGATAAATCCAGGTTCTCACGCAATGGTCGGCAAGGTTGCCGCCAAGGTCGGAGAGCGTGTCGGTGAGATTATCGAAGATCTTACGTGTCTGCCCCGCTGACGAGGGCGAGGGATCGAAGGCGCCCGCACACAGCCTCGTACTCCACAAGTGGCGTTTGCCGTTTTTCTTCACGAGGACATGCTTCATCGTGAAGCGCTTTTTCGCAAGCTGCCCCTCGGCGGCGATATGATAGGCGAGAAGCGCAATCTTGGCGCCGGTCAAATGGTGCTGCTGCACAATGGAGACAGCGACGGGGTTGTCTTCGTCCTCGGCGACAAGTTCGCTGTTGCGGACAAGCGCCGCCTGATTCATGACATCGCTGAGAAACAGCCGCCGGAAAATTGCGGTCTCGGGGCCAAGCCCCAGCGACTTCATCGCCTCGGCATAAGCCGACTGAACAAACTTGATCTGGTCCTCGAAAGCGAGGTGAGCAGGCGGAGCCACGACAATATTGTATTCCTCGTCGCCGTTTTCGCCTTGAAAGCTGCGATAGGTTACACCGTCGTGAGAAAGCACCTTCAACATCAATGTCACCCCCTGTTCCAAGATGTGCAAGCGCGTCCGCCGTTAATTTCGCGCCCGTGCCGCTACCGCCCTATGATGAAGGTGATTTGCGGGCTTTAGCAGACAGCCTCCAGACACTCCTCGGTCATGGAAAGCCGCCTTTTGATCTTGGTCAAATTGCTGCTTTGCAGCTAAGCTTCGCTTTAGCGCTGTTCGGAGACGGAGGGCTAGGGGGGGCTTGCGCGAAGTCACAAGCAGCAGCCCTTTATCCAAAGGAAACTGCGGTTGTTGGCGCTAGGCGGCCATTCGCGGCGTGCCGAACGACTCTACGGTCAGATTCTTCCGCGGAGGTGAACTTACCTCCGCAAGCTGTACGGGAGACAGCCGGGAAACTTCGCTTAAAATCAGGTAAAAATGGCCTGATGCGCCCTTCGCCAGAGGGACCAGGCGATGATGCCGGCCGGCTCGATGCGCGTTTGCGCGAGCCTTGTGGCTATG
>JBAVVQ010000262.1:0-6010 GCA_049697375.1 Rhodomicrobium sp. | reverse complement strand
GGCACGGTCTTGGGCTTGATCAGCGGTAAGAGCAGGAATTGGCCATGCCATATGGCCACGATCATTGGGGTGATTTTTTCGAGATAGGAATCGAGGTCGGCCGGTTCGCGGATAATTTTGGAGGTGGCGTGCACCGTGCGGATGTGACGAGCCGCCAGCTTGCCTGCCGTATCCAGAAAAAACTCCGATTGCTGAAGGCGGCGGCCCCAACCGCGTTTCTTGGGAGCAGGTGTGTTCATCGAGCGCCGAATCTTCTTGCGTCACCGGGAGCAGCCGCAAGCCTGTTAAGGGATTGCGTCCGATTGTGGTCTTGTGCCCCTAAAGCAGCCCGCGTCCTGTCGGACGCAAATTGCTCTAGCATGTCAGAGTCAATCAACTGTCCGCTTTGATCGAGTCCTGTCAAATGCGGGATGATCTTGCGCAACAGGTGCGCCGTCTAACGCATCACCCATACGCTCGGCCAAAATGTGATGCAATTTTGGGGCGGCTGCAAGAAATCCGGGAACTTTTGCCTCTCTTGAGTTGAACGCAAGCGGAAATCCACAGGCATCTGTGACTATCCCCCCCGCTTCGGACACGAGAAGCGCGCCGGCGGCGACGTCCCACTCCCACTTTGGCTTTGTCGCGAAGGTGGCGTCCGCGCCGCCCCTCGCGACAAGGGCCATGCGATAGATAATGGAGTTCGCCAAGACAAACGTCACCGGGGGCCACGGCCGCCGCCAGCGGTTGGGCTTCAAGAGCAAATCAGGAACGGCGAGCCTTGCCCCTGCCAAAGCGCCTTGCTTGCTGGCGTGGAGCCGCCGGCCATTCATAAAGGCGCCCGCGCCGGCGCGCGCTTCGAAGACTTCCCCGCGAACAGGATTGACCACGGCGGCGAGGACCGGGACATGGTCTTCGATCAAGGCCAGCGCGATCACCCAATCATTGCCGCCTTGAATGAAGGCGCGGGTGCCGTCGATGGGGTCAACAATCCAGACGCGCCGGGCATGCAAGCGATCATCATGCTCGGCGCTTTCCTCGGAGAACCAGCCATAACCGGGGCGCGCGCCTCTAAGCCGCGCCGCCAGAAGCTCATCCACGGCGTGGTCTGCTTCCGTTACCTCCGAACCGTCGGCCTTCCGTTGCTTTTGGATGGATCGGCCCCAATAGCTCAGCGCAAGCTTTCCGGCCTCTTGAGCGGCATCGCGAATAAGATCGAAGTCTTGTGTGTAATTGTCCTGCATGCCAGCTAAATGTCAGCTTGACGAAGACAGCGCAACAGGGATGACATCAAGGACCAGGGCAAAAAACACAATCGCGCCAAATCCATGATTACTCCGAAAGCGATCGAGGCAGTTCTGGCCGTCGTTGATATCGAGGGTTGCGATCTGCCAGACGAGGTGCGCGCCTGCGAAGATCATCCCGGCGAAAAACCATAACCCGGCCCCGACGATCCATCCCGATAAGGCCAAGCCGCCCCAGCTTATGCCATAAAACAGGGTGAGCCAGCGGGGTGTATGGTCGCCGAATTTCAGGGCCGTCGATTTCAGCCCTATAACCTCGTCATCTTCCTTGTCCTGATGGGCGTAGATCGTGTCGTATCCGATTGTCCAGGCGACGGCGGCCCCGTACATAATGACCGGCGCAAGAGAAAGGGAATCGAACATCGCGGCCCAGCCCATCAGCGCGCCCCAGGAGAAGGCGAGGCCGAGAAAAGCCTGCGGCCAGAAGGTGACGCGCTTCATGAGGGGGTAGATCAGGACGATGCCGACGGAGGCGAAGCCGAGGCAGATCGCGAACAGGTTGAAATGGAGGAGCACCAAGAGGCCAACGAGACAAAGGACGACGATGAGCGCCATCGCGGACTTTACGGAGATTTGTCCGCTCGCCAGCGGGCGCGCTTGCGTTCGGGCCACCTTGGCGTCGATATCGCGGTCGAGGATGTCGTTGTAGATGCATCCGGCGCTTCTCATCGCAAACGCGCCGATTGCGAAAAGTAGAAGCAGGAAGGGATCGGGGAGATCGCCGATCTTCCGGGACGACAGAGCCACCGACCACCAGCACGGCCAGAGCAGGAGCCAGACGCCGATGGGCCGGTCCGCTCGCATAAGCCGAAGCCAGGGCCTGAGCTTTTGCGGGGCGAAGCGGTCCACCCAGTTCTTGCGCGGCGCGTCGGGGATAGGGGCGGCGGCAGTGGCCTCGGTGTCAGCGTTGCTTTCCGCTTTAGGCAAAATAGCCGGCATGTCTCGCTCGTTCGCAGATGGTGTTCCCGCCACGCGAATAACGCAAATACTATGCTAAAACTTAGGGACCATCTTATGTCATCACCACAAAATGGCTGCGCACGCAATGGCTGAGCAACGGCTCTTTGTCGCAAATGATCTTGACGCCGCCCGCGAGATGACGCTTAGCCATGCGCAAACCCATTATCTTTTGCACGTGTTGAGACTTTCCGAGGGGGCGCATTTTCTCGTTTTTGACGGCAGGAACGGAGAATGGCGCGCGCAAATCACGCACGCAAAAAAGAGCGGTTGCGTCATCCGCCTGATCGAAAAGGTTCGGGAGCAGACCGCTGCGCAGGACATTCACTATGCATTTGCGCCGCTGAAACAAGGCAGGCTGGATTATATGGTGCAAAAGGCCGTCGAAATGGGCGTTTCGCTTCTCCAGCCGGTCGTGACCGCTCACACAGCCGTCTCCAAGCTCAATGTCGAGCGCATGAAGGCAAACGCGATCGAAGCCGCCGAGCAGTGCGGGATTCTGACTCTCCCCGAAATCCAGTCTCCGCTCAAGCTTGGGGCTTTGCTCAAAACTTGCGAAAAAGACAGAACCATTGTCTTTTGCGACGAGCGAGCCGAAACTTCGTCGCCGCTGGAGGCTTTGGAGAAACTGAAGGGGCGGAGCGTCACGGCGCTGATTGGCCCCGAAGGCGGTTTTTCTTTAAGCGAGCGCGAGGATCTGCTTTCCCAAAAGTTCGTGTGTCCCATATCCCTTGGACCGAGGGTCATGCGCGCCGACACTGCGGCCGTGGCGGTTCTGGCGCTCCTGAACGCGGTTCTCGGCGATTGGGCGCATATGAAAAGCCTACAATTCTGATATACATTCGCGTGCAGGCACTCCTGCAACTCAAGCGGCAGAAGATGGGATCATGATGCTAGCCAGCGGCGACAAATCCAGAGCGCCTGTCATCCAGGGCCGTGACGATCTCGTGGCGCATATCGAGCAAGGGGCGAAGCCTAAGCCCGAGTGGCGAATCGGCACCGAGCACGAGAAGATTCCGTTCCATCGCGACGGCCTGCGGCCCGTTCCCTACGAGGGGCCCGCGGGCATATCGGCATTGCTGTGTGGCTTGGCGGAGCGCTTCGGCTGGCGCCCCGTTTACGACAATGACAAGGTGATCGCGCTGGAGGAGCCATCGAGCGATCTCGGCGGCTCCATCACGCTGGAGCCCGGAGGGCAGTTCGAGCTGTCGGGCGCGCCCCTGAAAACGGTCTTTCAGACCTGCGACGAGGTGAGCCGCCATTTGCGCCAGGTGGCCAAGATTGCGGACCCGCTGGGGATGTCGTTCCTCGCCTTGGGCTATTCGCCGCTGTGGACGCTGGCTGAAACGCCGCACATGCCGAAAAGCCGCTACGCCATCATGACCGACTACATGCCGAAGGTCGGCAAGCTCGGCCTCGACATGATGTATCGCACCGCCACTGTGCAGGTGAATCTGGACTTCGCCGATGAGGCGGACATGGTGAAGAAGCTGCGCGTGTCGCTCGCCCTTCAGCCGATCGCCACGGCGCTGTTCGCCAACTCGCCCTTTACCGAGGGCAAGCCGAACGGATATTTGAGCTATCGCAGCGCCATCTGGCTCGATACCGACAATGCGCGGGTCGGGATGCTGCCCTTCGCCTTCGAGGACGGGATGGGCTTCGAGCGTTATGTCGACTATGCGCTCGACGTTCCGATGTACTTCGTCCGCCGGAACAAGAAATACATCGATACGGCGGGCGAGTCCTTCCGGTCCTTCCTGGAAGGCAGACTGCCGCAGTTGCCGGGCGAGAAACCGACCATCGCGGACTGGGCCGATCATCTGACAACGATCTTCCCCGAGGTGCGGCTCAAGCGCTACCTCGAGATGCGCGGCGCGGACAGCGGGCCTTGGCGCAACCTCTGCGCCTTGCCGGCGCTTTGGGCCGGGCTTCTTTACGATCAATCGAGCCTCGACGCCGCCTTCGATCTCGTCAAGGATTGGACGGCGGCGGAGCGCCAGCAGCTTCGCAATGACGTTCCCCGGCTTGCCCTGCGGACGCCCTTCCGTAAAGGGACCGTGCGGGACGTTGCGCGCCAAGTGCTGGACATTTCCTCGGCGGGGCTGAAAGCCCGTGGCCACACCAACCTTTTCGATGACGAGACCACATTCCTGAAGCCGCTCAGGGAATTCGTGGACAGGGGCCGGTCCGCCGCCGACGAACTCCTCGCGCGCTATCACGGCGAGTGGGGCGGCGATGTAAGGCCGGTCTTCACCGAAAGCGCTTTTTGAGCGTTATCCCGGCCAAGCGAAGCGCGAGCCGGGATCGCATAAAGGCAGGCGCTCCAACGTGTTACGATCCCGGATAAGTCTTCCCCTTTCCGGGACGACGGAAACACGCTTTTAAAGCGATGTGCTGCCGAAAGTGTCGCAACTCGTGACATCGCCGCTTTTTAGCCCCGCCAGCAACCAGCGCTTGCGCTGCTCTGCAGACCCATGCGTAAAGGCGTCGGGCACAACGTAACCTTGACCGCGCCGCTGAAGCGTGTCGTCGCCGATGGCGGTTGCGGTTTGCAGGGCCGCCTCGATATCGCCAGGTTCGAGAGAATTCCACTTTTTCTGCGAATGATTGGCCCAGACCCCGGCCAGGCAATCGGCTTGCAACTCAACCCGGACCTGCAACTGATTCCCTTCCGTTTGCCCCGAGCGCGCCTGCAAAGCCTGCACTTTCGGCAGGATGCCAAGCTCGTTCTGGACGTGATGGCCGATTTCATGCGCGATGACGTAGGCCTGCGAGAACTGGCAGGCCTTGCTGCCGGTTTCGCAACCGCGCAGGCGCGTCTCGATCTCCTTGAAGAAGGCAGTGTCGAGATAGACGGTGCGGTCATTCGGGCAATAGAAGGGACCCACGGCCGCTTGCGCCATGCCGCATGCGGAACGCGTTGCGCCGGAGTACATCACGAGCTTCGGCGGCTGGTATGTCTTGCCCGTCGCTTTAAAGATGGCGGACCATTGGTCTTCGGTGTCGCCCAGGACGGCGGCGACAAACTGGCCAGCCTCGTCATTCCCGGCTGGCTTGCCCTGCTGAGCCGAAGACGGCAGATGCCGGGAGACCATCTCCGCCCCGCCGATAAGAAGAGCGGGGTTAATTCCCAAGCCCCAGGCAATCAGCCCGAGTATGGCCATCGTCCCGAGACCGAGCCCACCTGCGCGGACTAGCTGGCCGCGGCGGTCTTCAACATTGCTGCTCTTTCGGAAATCGTCCCAGCGCATCGATTTTCACCCAGTTCGAAGTTAGTGTCGTTATAGGGAGAGGCGGGCCGCGTTCAATGCCCCCAGGCAAAGTTCTAGTCGATTTCATTGGAGCCGCCTCGCCGGTGACTCCAATGATCCAGCTGGGTAAAAACCTGTCTAAACAGTCGAAAGCTTAAGCGCAGAGGAAATTTCCGACAGCGCAGCCTTTTCATTATCTGTGACTTGGGTGCCCCCGAAACCGAGGAATCCGCCTTCAGCGTCGGCCTGGGCAACTCTCTCGCTGATAAGGTAGAACCACTTTTTCACGGCCTCGGCGTCTTGCGGAGCCTTCGCTTCAAGAAGAGCCGCAACCTGCTTGAGGCTATCGATGCATTTGGCTTTCAACTCCGCCGCTTTGGCGCCGCCGAGCTTTTCGCGAAAGCCTTCCTTGGCGAAGGTGCGCCCCTCAGAGGTCTCGAACTCCGCCTCGATCGCTTTGACGAGCTCATCGGAGTCGCCTTTCCCCTCAAGCAAAGCCCTGCTTGCGGCAAAGCTTTC
>JBAVVQ010000261.1:0-4617 GCA_049697375.1 Rhodomicrobium sp. | reverse complement strand
GGAAACCTACGACGCCATCGTCGACGCATGTTGTGACGCTTGGAACGGCTTGATGCGTGCGCCAGACCTTATCCGTTCAATCGCCACCCGGAAATGGGCGCAGGTCAGGACTTAAGGCCGTTGGTATCACAACCCATCGGTAAGGTTGCCAACAGGGTCAACGCCGCGGCGCTCGTGAGTTGTCGCGGTCTTTCGAGTGACATGCGTCTGCTTGCGCTTGGGAGCGTGCTGCGTCGCATGCCTGCGCGCCGCCGCGAATTGGCGGGCTTTAATCTTAGCCTTCCTCAGGCGGCGTTGACTCTCCAGCCTCTGCTGCACCTTGCGGAACTCACGCCTTTGTTTTGTGAAATGGCTTCTTTGATGGCGTTTCAGGCGCTCCGCAAAGCGTTTTGCGTCCCCTGTATCCCGGCCGATGTCGGCGTCCTTGATTTCGCGTTGCGTGTGAGCCCGGACGGAGTGAAGGGACGGTTCACCGGCGGCGGCATGCCCGATCCAAGGGCACAGCTGCGAGCCGAAAGCGATAAGTCCGGCGCCAGCAAAACGCTTCCAGCGAGGGAGCCTATCCCTTTTGCGATGCACTGCGCGCCCCTTCTGCTTCGATCTTGCAATCCCGCCTTCGGGACTGTGATCCATACAGGACAGCGTATCAAAGCCTCGACAAAAAGGCTGCATTAGAGCAGGTGTGAGCCGCAATGCGGCGTTTTCGTGTTGACAGAAACGCCCGCTCCGTTCATCGGCATAGGAGCGAAGCAGTATCGGCGTCGCGTAACCCGAAAATTTGAAACGCATTCTCCGCGGACGCGGACTGTGAACGAGCGCGAAAAATGACCACGGGCTAAAGCGCCCCCATCGATCTGAGGAGCGAGGCGAGCCATGCCAACAACGAGCGCCGGCGACCGCCGCATCGCTACCATTTCCGCCACCGTAGCCAGCGCCTGGCCGAACCGCTATGACCTCATCGTCTTCGTCGCGATTGGCGCATTGTTCGTCGCCATCATCCATGGCGCGCAATACATGCACCGGCCGCTGGAAGGGCTTGTGGCCAATCCAGTTTCCCTCGATCCTCGCAACCTGCCTCAATATGCCCTTCTTACAACGATGCGAATGTTCGCAGCGCTCGGTTTTTCGCTGCTCTTCACATTCCTGGTCGCGCCGCTCGCGGCCAAGAGCAAAAAGGCCGAGCGCTTCATCATTCCGGCGCTGGACATTCTGCAATCGGTGCCGGTTCTCGGCTTTCTGACGTTCACCGTCATCTTCTTCATGAACCTGTTTCCGGGAGGCGAGCTCGGCGCGGAACTCGCCGCCATCTTCGCGATTTTCACGAGCCAGGCCTGGAACATGACTTTCTCGTTCTATCAGTCGCTGAAGACTGTCCCGCGCGACCTCGAGGAAATCACGATCCATTTGGGGCTTTCGCCGTGGCAGCGGTTCTGGAAGCTCGATGCGCCTTTCGCAACCCCGGGCCTCGTCTGGAACATGATGGTGTCCATGTCGGGCGGGTGGTTCTTCGTTGTGGCGTCCGAGGCGATTGCGGTCGGCGATACGAAAATCACCTTGCCTGGCATAGGCTCCTACCTTGCCCTGGCGATCAGCGAGAAAAATATCGAGGCGGTGGCTTGGGCCGTGGGCGTGATGGGCGTCGTCATTGTGCTCTACGATCAACTCCTCTTCCGCCCCATTGTCGCCTGGGCCGACAAATTCAGCGTCGAACTTGTCGCTGCGCAAGAGCAGCCAAAATCGTGGGCCCTGGATGTTTTGAGGCGGACCCGTCTTGTCCAGACCATTACCGGTTTCGTGAGCGGCCTGCTCGACATGTTCAGCGGCAATGTCAGGCAGCTCGCGAAGCAAATCCCCGAACCCAAAGTGACCGGGGTTGCAACCAAGGTCTTCGACTGGGCCTATAACCTCGCGCTGCTTGGCGTTGTGGTCTGGGCTCTTTATTCGGTGGTTTCCTATGTGAGCGCCACTCTCGGCTGGCCCGACGTTCAGGAAGCCGTCATAGACGGAATCATCACATTCTTTCGCGTTATCATTCTCATCGCCATCGCAAGCCTGATCTGGGTGCCGATCGGCGTTTATGTCGGGCTGCGGCCGGCCTTGGCCGAGCGGGTGCAGCCCCTGGCGCAGTTCCTTGCCGCTTTCCCGGCGAATGTTCTTTTTCCCTTTGTGGTCGTGGGCATCGTAACCTATCACCTCAATCCGAACATTTGGCTGTCGCCGCTCATCGTGCTCGGCACGCAGTGGTACATCCTCTTCAATGTCATCGCGGGCGCCAGCGTATTTCCCAGCGATTTGAGGGAAGCCTCCAAAATCTACCAGCTAAGGAGCTGGCTGTGGTGGCGCAAAGTGATTTTGCCTGGGATCTTTCCCTACTATGTGACCGGCGCGCTGACGGCTTCGGGAGGGTCGTGGAACGCCAGCATTGTCGCGGAGGTGGTGAGCTGGGGGGATACAAAGCTCGAAGCGCGCGGCCTCGGCGCTTATATTGCCAACGCAACCGAGGCGGGGGATTATCATCGCGTTGTGCTCGGCATAGGCGTGATGTGCGTGTTCGTCGTTACCTTGAACCGCGCCCTTTGGCGGCGGCTTTATGTGCTGGCTGACCGCCGTCTGCGGATCCAGTGAACCGGGAGGAAGACATGGGTATAACGCCGGGTATAGCCGTAGCGCGGACCGCCGAAAGGCAACCACTGGTTTCCGTCCAGAATATCAGCCACTTCTTCAAGCGCGGCGTGACCGGCAATCTGCTTGTGCTCGATCATGTTAATCTGAACTTGTACAACAACGAGATCATTGCCCTGCTCGGCCGGTCCGGCTCCGGTAAATCCACGCTTCTCCGCATCATCTCGGGCCTTTTGACTCCAAGCGAAGGCAAAGTCATCATCGACGGCAGCCCTGTCGCAGGACCCGCCGATGGCGTCGCGATGGTTTTCCAAACATTCGCGCTTTTTCCATGGCTTACGGTCCTTGAGAATGTGGAGCTGGGCCTCGAAGCGCAAGGCATACCGCAGGAGGAACGGCGCAAGCGCGCCTTGAAGGCCATCGACCTTATCGGCCTTGACGGGTTCGAAACCGCCTATCCCAAGGAACTGTCCGGCGGCATGCGGCAGCGGGTCGGCCTGGCCCGGGGGCTTGTCGTCAATCCGAAAGTGCTCTTGATGGATGAGCCGTTCTCGGCGCTGGACGTGCTGACCGCAGAAACGTTGCGCACGGACTTGCTTGACCTCTGGTGCGAAGGCCGCATGCCGATCCGCAGCATTCTGCTCGTCACGCACAACCTTGAGGAAGCGGTGCTCATGAGCGACCGCATTCTCGTTCTTGCCTCCAATCCCGGCCGGATCATCTCGGAGATCAAGGTGAACCTGCCGCAGCCGCGAAACCGCGTCGATCCGGCCTTCCGCGCGCTCGTGGACGATATTTACGCCCGCATGACGAGAAAAAGCACGGCGGCCCCGGCGCGGGAGGGGATTTTCCCAGGCACCGGTATCAGCATGAGCTTGCCCGAGGTTTCGACGAACACGCTCGCGGGTCTCCTCGAAACGGCGGCCGAGCCGCCTTTCAACGGCAAGGCCGACTTGCCGCTCCTGGCCGAGCGCGCGCAAATGGACGTGGACGAGCTGTTTCATGCGGCGGAAACCCTTCAGCTTTTGCGCTTCGCGGAGCTTGCCGAAGGCGACCTGAAGCTGACCGACGCGGGCCGCCGTTTCGTGGATGCCGGCGTTGACGAGCGCAAGGCGCAGTTCGCGCAGCATCTCGTGGCCTTCGTGCCCCTTGTCGCCCACATGAAACATATTCTCGACGAGCGCCCAAGCCACCGCGCGCCCATCATCCGCTTCAAAGACGAGCTTGAAGATGCGATGCCGGAGGAGGAAGCCGAGAGAACGCTCCATACGGTCATAAACTGGGCGCGCTACGCGGAACTGCTTGCATTCGACGGCGAGTCCGGGATGGTAAGCCTCGATATTCCGAGTTGAGCAGTATTTTTGGATCCGCCAACGAATGCATGCGGTCTATGGGTCCGATTTGCGGAAGTGCCGGTTTTCTCGCAGCCAAATTTTCGTAAAGTCGGATAATGGATCCTATTGCCGTCGTTTCCGAAGGGGCCAACCCAATCCCGCCCCTGACCCTGGCCGCGTGAAAGCGCCGAAACAAAAAAGGCCGTAAGAACAGCAAGCACAGACAGCTGCGGAATTTCTTGGCTTTATTTTGCTGCACTCTGCCCAAACTGCAGTTTGCGGTCCTAGCAGTGTTCCTATGTGATCCATCAGGGCTGATCGAGGAAGAAGATTCTAACGATTTTTCGTCGTACACGTTTTTACGCAGGCAGGACCCAGAGCAGAAAGATGGATCGCCGACATTTCTCGCACGCCTCGGCAACCATCACGTTGATGCGGTACGACCGGTTTCGACGTCCTGCAAGAAGCGTTCGAGAACCACCTGGCGCTTCTCGGAGCCGCGCGTGTCTGAGGCCTGCCACGCGATGACAATTTCCCCCCAACAGATTGACATAGGCGACGGTATCGACCGACAGGCTTTCAGCTGCGCCTGTTCGCCAACACAAAATCGTGCCTGACCTCCCAGAATGCACCTGCGAAGCCCACAGCCGCCGCGCGCTCG
>JBAVVQ010000260.1:0-2689 GCA_049697375.1 Rhodomicrobium sp. | reverse complement strand
ATCCAAGATTGATGGTCGCGAGTTCCACGCTGGCTTTCGCGCTCTCCACGGAAGCCTTGGCCTGGTCGAGCGCGGTCTTCGCATCGTCGATCTGTTTTTGCGTATTCGCCAAGCCCTGGCGTCCCAGTGTAAGCTGGCGTTCATATTGGATGTCGTTATTGACGACGCCTTGCGCAGAGTCCAAATTTGCCTTGGCCTGTGCAAGTTGCGCCTCGTAGGTGTCGCGTTGAATTTCGAACAGCAGCGTACCCTGCTTTACCGTGGTTCCATCCTTATAATTGATTTGTTCAAGAAAGCCCTGCACGCGGGCTTCCAGATCGACGTTTTTGAGCGGCGCCGTGTTCCCCGTCGCCTCGACATAGTGAACCGCGGGTTTTTGCAGCGGCTTGGCCACGATCACCTTGGGCGGCGGTGGAGCGACGAAAGCGTTTTGCTCCCCGCAGGCCGCCAAAGACAGCGCGGCCAAGGCGACAGGAGCGAGCTTGCTAAGCCTTTGGAACACGCCCCTTTGATGTGATTCAACCAAAGATAATGCCTCTCGCGCGTGGCCTGATGAGCGGTTCCAGTTTATCCGCCTTCGCGAGGATCGGAGCAACCGTCAGGTATGCAAATCGCCAATTCGTGAAGCTTACAAAGCTCATTGAGTATGGCCCCGGACCTCGGGACAATCATCTTCCGGGGGAGATCCTGCGAAACGGTTGGCCATCCAGGCGACGGCTCTTAGGGCGCTTTTCATGGCGATAGTCCCGTGGCCGACGCCGGGGAGGATGAGCATGCGCACGCGGCTGCCTGCCGCGCAGAGTTCTTTCATGTAGGCCTCGGTCACAGGAGGATCGACCGTTTTGTCCGCTGAGCCCTGCGCGATGAAGACAGGGATTGAAGGCGGCAGAGGTCCGATTGTATTTTCGGCAAGAAGCGTCCGCCAGGGCTCAAGCTCGGTCAGATTGTGGACGAGAAGAAAGCGCTTTTGCAATGCCGCGCCGGCGCGAAGCCTTGGTTCAAGATCGAAAGGGGACTCGAGGCATACATTCGCCAGAGCATTAATGGTGGGCATCGCTGCCGGATCGACGACGTTTTCGAGCGAGATGTTGAACACGCGCGACCACGACCACAAGGTCATGGCGAGCAGGTTTTTACCGCCCGGCGTTGGCAGGTCGTCACGCATGAGCGCGCCAAGATCAGTGGCTGGCGCAGCCACCGCAACACCGGCAAGCTCCAGTTCGGGAGCGTACTCCTTGGCGAGCAGGGCGGCATAGAGCGCCGCCTGTCCGCCTTGCGAATGCCCCCAGATGCCAACCCGCGATGAAGCCGCTGTTCCTCCAAGCTCACGCGCCGCGCGCAAGGAATCGAGGACGGCCCGGCCTTCGCTTGCGCCGACAAGATAAGGATGCGGTCCCGGCGTGCCCAAGCCCGGATAATCGGTTGCGGCGACAATGTAACCGCGCCGGACCATCTCACGCAGCCCCTGAATTTGCTGAAAGCCGAAAATGGCGAGCGAGGGCGCACAGTGTCGAACTATTCCCGTGGTGGGATGCGCCCAGGCGACGATGGGTCTACCGCCGGCGGGGGCCGGACCAGGCGGAACAATCACGACGCCCGACACGGCGATGGGTTCACCCTTTAGTCCTGTCGACCGGTAGAGCACACGGTAAGCCTTAGCGCCAAGAGGGGCGCCGCGCATTGGTTCCTGCCGGATGACAGTTCCCGGGCGTCCTGGCATGACCCGTTCTGAAGCCTGATAAAATTCGGGCTCGGCATAGACTGCGATTGGAGCCGCCAATAACGTCAGGAAGCAAAGAAGCGCTTGGCGGAAGCGGCGCTTGAACCAAGGCATGGCCGTCTGCGATGTGACAAGTGCTTGGGATCGCTGAAGTTTACTAACGGTCATGGGCGGGATAAGGCCTCCCCTTGCAAGAATTAAGGCGTAGAAGCCAAGACTTGATCTGACAGTCTGCGCCTGGATGGGCGGCCGGGTTTATCGTTCCGCCGTCGTCAGGCGGCAATCATTTTTTCCTCCGTGATCGGCTTTGCGTCAAGGAAGGTTTGCATCGGGAGACGCTGCCGTTGGTTTGTAAGCTTTTTGTTTTCGTCCGGGAATGACTGCCGCTTCCGCTCAGCCAATCTCGCTAAACAACCTTCTTTGCCATCATGTCCGCGATGGCACGGCTTGCCGGATCGCCAGCGTGACGATGGTCAAAGTCGGATTCTCTGCGCCACCCGTGGTGAATTGGCTGCCGTCGGATATAAACAAATTCGGGATATCGTGGGTCTGTCCGAACTTGTTAACAACGCCGTCCCTTTGCTTTTCACTCATTCGGCAGGTGCCAAGATTGTGCGTTGAGGGATAGGGCGGCGTTGGCATCGTTTTCGTAGCGCCCACCGCGCGGTACATCGCCTGGCCTTGATGCCAGGCATGCTCGCGCATCGCCGCGTCGTTCGGATGATCGTCGTAGTGTACGCTGGCCACCGCCATACCCACCTTGTCCTTAACGGTTGGATCAAGGGTTACGCGGTTCGTTTCCTGGGGCATGTCCTCGCCCACGATCCACATGCCCGCCATGTTCTCATAGGCGTCGAGCGCGGAGGTAAAACCGCGCCCCCAAGCGCCAGGATTAAGAAACGCAGCCATGAAGGGCAGCCCCAGGGACAAAGTCTCGAATTCATAGCCGCCGACAAAGCCGCGGGACGC
>JBAVVQ010000259.1:0-3625 GCA_049697375.1 Rhodomicrobium sp. | reverse complement strand
TTATCCTCGCTTTGTATCGCGCCAAGCGCCAATGGTCGGTCGCAGGGGCTGCCGCGATCTGGATCGTGTGCTTTTCCTATTCGATAAGCTCCGCGCTCGGTGTCGCCATCGAAGATCGATCGAGCCGTACCGGCAGCCGCGAAACCATGGTCAGGAATTACGACGAGACCGTCGCGGAAGAAAAACGCCTCGAGGAGAAGCGCAAAGGGCTTCGCAGGCATCGCTCGGCAGCGGAACTCGAGGCCGCGATCGATGCGGGGCTTCTGCGCCCCGTGGAAAGCTCTCAGCGCATACGCGGCGCCGTTGGCGAGCTCTCCAACAATTGCCACCGCGCCGATGCGCGCACGGCCGAGAGCTGCGCCGAGATTGGGCGCTTGCGCGAGGAGCTTGCGGCTGCGAACGAGGAACGCGATCTCGAGCGACAGCTGTCGGCGTTGACCACTCAAGCCCGCGCGCTTCGTGAACGCGGCGCGATGAAGGCTGCCGACCCGCAAGCCGAATTGCTCTCCCGTCTCTCGGCCGGCCTCCTCTCGCCCGCGGACATAGGCCCGGGGCTCTCGCTTTTGCTTGCTATGGCCATCG
Organism: Rhodomicrobium sp.; assembly: GCA_049697375.1. Taxonomy (GTDB): domain Bacteria; phylum Pseudomonadota; class Alphaproteobacteria; order Rhizobiales; family Rhodomicrobiaceae; genus Rhodomicrobium. The sequence goes on along the minus strand of JBAVVQ010000259.1, from coordinate 3,043 downwards.
AGCTTGTCTCCGCCTTCGGCCCGACGGTGCTCTCGAATTACGCGGAGGCGACCGAACGCAGCGATGGCCAGCGGCGTGACAAGCCGGCCGATCGCATTGTCGATTATCTCGCCGAGCGCATCGAGCCTGCGGCGAACACCGACACGCTTTCCCAAAGCGCTCTCTACGCCGACTACACGGCATGGTGTTGCGCCTCCGGTAGAGCAGCCGTGACGGCGGCCGCGTTTTTAGCCGAGGTCGATCGGCTGCGCGTGGAAAACGATCTCGGGGATGTTATCCGCAAACGTAAGGATCGCTATTGCGGCATCCGACTTGTCGTCTCTCCATGAAACGCGCGCGACAGCCTATGCCGCGGCCGACGTGTGCTTGTCGTGCTCTGTCGCGGTCTGTCGCGCCGCGCCGCGACCGGTCGGGCCCTAGCAGAATCGCTGCGATACACTGGCAGGGGAGCCTCGGTCTCGTGCTCCGGCGAGTGAATGGTTCGCCGGTAACGCGACGGAGGTTAGCAGTGCGTAAGCGTGGTAGAGAAAACGAAGATAGGAACGCCAAAGGGACGAGGATACGGACTTTGAACGATGCCTTCCGGAAGACCTTCTGGGGCGGACGCGTCATGATGACGGCCGGCGTAGCAGCGCTTGAGTGCCCGACGCGAAATGCGGTCGTCGAAAAGATCAAAGCTTTCGATGCGTTCGACGACGACAACGACCCGTGGGGCAAGCATGACTTCATCAGTATCGAGCATGACGGACAAACGTTCTTTGCGAAAATAGACTGTTACAACCGTGATCTGAGTGGGCATTCGGAAGATGCAACTGATCCCGAGAAAACGTGCCGCGTCATGACGATCATGTTGGCCGAAGAATATTGAGAAGCGCGTGAGGCCCCGGTTCAACGGGGCCTTTAATCTGAGTGCTTCGCGAAGAGCGTGCGTGGAAAAAACTCGTTGTATTCGTCTTCGTTAAACCACGCGCATTTGATGTCGAAGAGTTTGAGGCCCGGCACGCGGTTGGTGAGTGCCAGCGCATAGATCGCGAGCTGCGCGATCGGCTTGTTGGTGCGTGCGTCCGGCTTGTAATCGAGAATGTGCACGGCATCGTTTCGGACTTGCAGGAAGTCGAGGTGGCCGGTGATCGAGCGCGGCGCCCCACCCGCCGCGAGCTCGATGCCGTATCTCGTTTCGAGATTGGCAATCTCGTCTTCGGTGAGCCAGATCGGAATCTCGACGGCGACCGTGCTCGAGTCGTTCGCGAGCATGAAATTCTGCAGCGTCTCATGCCGCAGTTTGTTAGAACCCACGGCGGGAATGATGAGGCCGGCAGTTGCCGTGGCCGTGTTCTCTTTGCGATTGATGACGATGTGGTCGGGATTGGCGAAAGCCGGGCGCGCCTGCGAAGCGCGGGCCTTGGGATCGTCGTCGCGACGGAAGAGTTCGTGCGGGCACGTTGATGGAATGTTCTCGAGGAATGTCGCGAGTGTCTCGAAACGCCGATGCTGCGGATTGCGCCGCAAGAGGGCAAGCTTCGAGCGATGATACGCGTAGGCGTAGACCTGGCGGTGATACAGCTTGATCGAGCGGAGGGTCTGCTCGGGCGGATAGATTGTCGTCGCTTCCGCACGCAGGCGGCGGAACGTGGTTTGCTCTTTATGCGCGCCGATCCACGTCGCAATCGTGGTGGGCGAGATACGGCGGCCGGATTTCGATTTGATGCGCTTGGCGGTCTCGGTGAGTGAGTAGCCGAGGTCGTAGAGCGTGAGTGCCTGAAGCACGAAGCGGATCGGGTAGGTCTTGTTGCGCAGCGCGGCCGGGCCCGGGGTGAACGTGCGCTTGCAGGAGGCGCAGCGCCAGAGCTGGACGATCTCAAGCTTTTTCTTGCGAACGCCTTTGCGGGTTATGGCGTGGCTGCCGCAGTACGGACACTCGCCCGGAGATTTGTGCGTGTGCGGAACAGTTGCCGGCCGAAGGGGAGAGCGAGACATACCACGAGGTGTCTGCAGAGCCTATCACAGGCGACGGATTTTGGAAGGTTAGGTCACGAATATTGAATGACGCGTGGCGGTACGCAGGTCACGCATATTGGAGAGGGAGGCGACGAATATTGGACGGCGCTGGTCGCGAATTTTGCAAGGAGAAGCGGCGGATTTTGGAGAGGGAAGAGGTCTCGGATTTTGGATGGCGGTGTGCCCGGGCGGTGAGGAATTATGCGATGGAGCGCGTGTTTGTTTTTGCTACCGGCAAGGTGTTGGCTTTCGCTCCTGGGCAGTCCTGGTTCGCATACGACAGAATGCCGGTTTGTGCAGGGCACGGAAAGAAGGGCCGCGCGGGGTGATGGTGCGCAGCCCCAGAGGTGGCTCTTACTTGCTGCAACAACGTGGATGCGGGGACGGTGAAATGTCTACTGCGAGAATGCAAAGAAGTTGTATCTGAATTTCCACGGCCGGAATGCGAGCGTTTCCGTCGGCACTGTGACGGGGAATAGCGCTTGATCGACGCTTACCGCGCACAAGCCGCCGGCGCATCCCCAGGAGTAGAGGAAGTTGCCGCGGTGATAGCCGCACGACGCGCCGTAAGGAACGACGGGCGCGCGCACCCGGGCGATGGCACCGGCTTGGTTGTACTGATTGTATTGGGTACAGTGGTGCGCGGCTGCTGAGCCAGCAAACGCCGAAACGAGCACGCCCGCAGCAGCGAAGGAAATGAGGCGGTGAAGCATGAAAATGACTCCAGTTGTTTGCGATCTAGATAAGTTATAGGCTGGTCAAAAAATAACTCAATGATTACAGCGCGGTAAGGTTAAGATCGCGAGCAGGGAGAGGGTTGGAGAGGAATAGCAGTTATGCGGGCATACGATTTTGTTCATGATAGAAATAGTGTCTATACTGAGTGTCAATGAGACAATTCTTTTGTCCGTATTGCAGTGAAGAGCTTCCGCCTCAACTCGCAAGCGTTTATGCCCGCATTGCGGCAAGACCATTGTTGTGCGGACTCGCCCACATCAAGATCACGCCTGGGTTCGCGTAGAGGACATCCCTGGCATCTCGAAGG
>JBAVVQ010000258.1:0-2267 GCA_049697375.1 Rhodomicrobium sp. | reverse complement strand
GAATCGACGAGCGCCTTCGCGCAGCCCAGGCTCACAAATCCAACCTTCGGCGTGTTTGGCGCTGCAGCGCGCTCTTGCGGCATTTTCGGCATTCTTCGGTCTTCTACGCAGAAATAAAAAGAGCGCCCGATGGCGCTCCGCTGATGTAACGCCTTGCCGCCCGGTTATAAAGCGAAATAATCGCTCGCCTCCCGGGCTGCTTGAGCCATTGCCTTGGTCTGCGCGATCTCGCGCGCCGTTAACCCCGGATGGTTAACAGGAGCGCGAAAGCGGCTCGTTTCGCCCGGAACGAACCCCAAAAACCCAATTTTTCGGTGAAAAAACCGCCCTTTATCGTGCAAAGTGAGACGCGCAAATGTCCGTTAATTATGTTTCTACCCCCGAAGTTAACTTCCCGCCCGTTCTGGGCGCAAGCGAGGATGGCGTTCTTGAATTAGTTATATACTTACTTATGCCGGTTTTACAAAACAAAACCAATTTTAACGGATTGTACACCGTCACACCGGCCCCGGGAGAGACGCAAACGGCGAGCGCGCGCACTCCCCAACGATGGATCGCTACCCGCCCGCATAGCCGCCTAGGATCGGTATGATTTCGCCCGTGATGTAGCTCGACGTCGTCGGCGCGGCGAGGAACACGTAAGCGGGCGCGATTTCCTCCGGCTGGGCCGGGCGCTTCATGATGGTGTGCCCGCCAAAGCTCTGGACGCGCTCGCCGGACTTGTCGGCCGGATTGAGCGGCGTCCACACCGGCCCGGGCGCAACCACATTCACGCGGATGTTGCGCGGGATCAGGTGGGTCGAAAGCGAGCGCGCAAAGGCGTGAATGCCGCCTTTCGTCATCGAGTAGTCGAGCAGGTCCTTGTTGCCCAAGATGCCCGTGACGGAGCCCGTCATCACAATCGAGCCTTTCGGCTTGATGTAGGGCACAGCGGCCTGCGCCATGTTGAAATAGCCGTAGAGATTGGTCTTGAGCGTGCGGTTGAAGTGCTCCTCGGTGAGATCGAGGAAATCCTCGACATGCTCCTGGAAGGCGGCATTGTTCACAAGGATGTCGAGCTTGCCGAACTCGGCCACCGTCATCTCGACGGCTTGGCGGCAGAAGCCGCGATGCGCCACATCACCCGCAATGAGAAGGCAGCGGCGGCCTTCTTTCTCGACGGCGCGCTTCGTTTCTTCCGCGTCGGCGTGTTCGCATAGATAGACGATCGCGACATCCGCGCCCTCTCGCGCGTATAGCACCGCCACCGCGCGCCCGATGCCGGAATCGCCGCCCGTAATGAGCGCAACCATGTCTTGCAGCTTTCCGGACCCCTTATACGCCGGCGCGTCGTACATCGGCTTGACTTCAAGCTCGGCCTCGGCGCCGGGCTTTTTCAGGTGCTGCTTGGGAAAATGCGACGGATACTCGCGCTGGCCGGCTTGCATCGGCTCGTCTTGCTTGCGCTGCGATCCGCCTGACTCTTCCTTCTGGTCAATATCTTCTTGGACGCGCAGCCCGCTCTTAACAATCGCTTCGGTGTGCGCCTCGAGATGTTCCTGGGCTTCTTCCATGCTCTCCTCGCCTGATGCCGCCACGCCTGATGTACGTGCGTGGCTTCGGGGGGCAAACCATGCCGCTTTGCTCTGTTCCCGAGCATCGAAGGCGTCGAAAGCAGCTTGCGGGCCGCGCGGGGAGCGATTTCCGGCGGCAATCTCGTTGAACTTCTTATTGTATGAATTACGATGAGACGGCGGCGCCGTCTCGGAGGTGACCGCCGGAGTGCTGCTCATCCTTTCGGCGTGTGTGAACTGCTCGAATAGGCCAATGAGCGCCGGCGCATCGCTGCGTGCGCCATCTCACTCGGTACAACGATCCGCCTTTCTTTTCGCGACAGAATTTGTGGAGCTTGCCAAAGCTAGGCGCTGACATATTGGAGCGGGTGAAGGGAATCGAATAATTGAAATAACTAACTGCGATTGCTAGGTATTTTTTTGGCAAAAACCCAAACGATACCGTCAAAAATACCGTCAAAATCGTAAGAAGGCTCGATATCCACAACTTGATCGAGGAGTCTGCCGGAATTGGTGAAACCCCCCTGCCCCACCCCGCTGCCGCTCGCGGTGCCGGTCGAGGCCGAGCCAAGGTAGCGCAAGATTTTTTCATTTCATCGTGTCGTTCAAGCAGGTGAGAAGCGCAACCAAGGGCACGCCTCTCTTCCGATAGCAGCCCAAATGCGCAATCGAGCAAACAGGCAAATGCCCAAATAGCCAAATACGCGAAAGAGC
>JBAVVQ010000257.1:0-1578 GCA_049697375.1 Rhodomicrobium sp. | reverse complement strand
CCGTTGAGGAGCGCGCTTGTGAAGACGCCCTGGCATCAATTTTGCGGCTCAGCACCCGGACCGAACTACTGGCCTTATTCTGTTTGGGGCATTGGCCTAAGGAAGCTGGACGCCGGACCGTCCGTTCGCATTATGGGCCGATCAATCGACACCTGGCGGGAGTGCCTCATCGCCGGATGGGGCGCCCCCTCTGACCGAATTGGGATACGATTCGGAAACCATCGATCTCCTCGTAACGGAGAACGCAATATGACGTCAGCGAGCGCCACCCTCGCCGCGTTCGCCGCGGACCTGCGATACGAAGATATTCCCAGTCTGGTCACCGAGCGCGCGAAAGAGCTTTTCTCGACTGGGTCGGTCCTGCGTTTGCCGAAAGAATGCGCGTCCGATCCTCGCCATCCAAAGCTTTGCTCAAACGATGGGCCCTGCTGGTGGAGGCTCCGAGGTCCTGACCACGCGCGGGCGCACGTCGCCAATGTTCGCCGCTATGGTGAACGCCGCCGCCAGTCATTTCGTCGAGCAGGATGACGTGCATAACGGTTCGGTCTCCCATCCAGCGACAGTTGTGTTTCCGCCAGCGCTGGCGGTGGCGCAAGCCCTGGGAAGTTCCGGGCGCGAACTGCTCACCGCAGCGGTCGCGGGATACGAAGTCGGCATTCGCGTTGGTGAGTTCCTGGGCAGAACACATTATAAGGTGTTTCACACAACCGGAACGGCGGGCACGATCGCCGCAGCTGCGACCACCGGCAGGCTCTTGAATCTGACGCCCGAGGGAATGCAGTACGCCTTCGGTTCGGCGGGAACGCAGGCCGCGGGTCTGTGGGAATTCCTCAGGGATGCGGCCGATTCAAAGCGGCTCCACACCGCGAAGGCCGCGAGTGACGGACTCCTTGCGGCGTATTTGGCTCAAGGCGGCTTTACTGGCGCAAAGAATATCTTCGAGGGTCCCCAGGGCATGGCTGCGGGGATGTCACACGATTCCGATCCTGCAAAATTGACGGATCGGCTCGGTGACTTCTGGGCCCTGCTCGAAACCTCCTTCAAGCACCACGCCTGCTGCCGGCACACGCATCCGGCCGCCGATGCGCTGCTTCTGGCAATTCAGCAGAATAACCTCGATCTGGGCCAGATTCGAGGCGTCACCGCGCACGTCCATCAGGGCGCGCGACGTTCTGGGGCCCGTCGACGTCCCCCAAGAGCGCACCAGGCGAAGTTCTCGATGGGAACTGCGCTGGGTCTGATCGCTCATTTCGGACGCGCAGGACTACGCGAATTCGACGAGCACTACAACGATGAGCGCGTCGCCGATTTCCGCCGTCGCGCCAGCATGCGGCTTGATCCGGAGGTGGATCGGGCATGCCCCGAACGCTGGATCGGAAAAGTCTCTGTCGAGACGAACGACGGTCGTACAATCGACGCACGAGTCGAGGAGCCGAAAGCCGACTTTTTCCTTCGCGATTGTGCAGGCTTGCATGGGACCTCCGGATTGACTGGGAACGCTTGGTAAGCGATCCTGTTAAGCGAAACGGATCCTCTGGAGGATGACCATGCTCGACCCGCATCAAGAAGGCTTTGAGA
>JBAVVQ010000256.1:0-5903 GCA_049697375.1 Rhodomicrobium sp. | reverse complement strand
GCTTAAGTTTTCTTAACCTTTTCTGCGTTAATGTCTTTTTTGAAGTTAAGCTTCACGGCGCGGTCGGGCTTCAGGCCACGCGTCTTGGCGGAACGGACGTGTTGCTAGCGAGGGATTCCTATGCGGGTGCTTCTCATTGAAGACGACAGCGCAACTGCCCAAAGCATCGAGCTGATGCTTTTATCTGAAGGTTTTAACGTTTTTCAAACCGATCTCGGTGAGGAGGGTGTCGATCTCGGTAAAATCTACGACTATGATATAATTTTGCTTGATTTGGGGCTCCCCGATATTAGCGGATACGAAGTTTTGCGCGCTCTGCGCGTGAGCAAAATAAAAACGCCGATTTTGATCCTATCCGGGTCCGGCGGTGTGGACGACAAGGTTCGCGGCCTCGGATTTGGCGCCGACGACTACCTCGTCAAACCTTTCCACAAGGACGAGCTCGTGGCCCGTATTCACGCTATCGTCCGCAGGTCCAAGGGACACGCTCAGTCCATCATTCAAACCGGAACCCTTATCGTCAACCTCGACACCAAAACGGTGGAGGTCGACGGCGCCCGCGTCCATCTGACCAGCAAAGAGTACCAGATGCTCGAGCTTCTCTCACTGCGCAAGGGCACGACGCTCACAAAGGAAATGTTCCTCAATCACCTGTACGGCGGTATTGACGAACCCGAACTGAAGATCATCGACGTGTTCATTTGCAAGCTGCGCAAAAAGCTGGCGACGGCAAATACCGGCCAACATTACATTGAGACTGTCTGGGGCCGCGGCTACGTATTGCGTGACCCGAAAGAAGAGCAGGCAGCTGCCTGAGATAAAAATTACAGACAATTATAAGCTGATATAGACAATAGCCGTCCTAAAGTGGCGGCTTGTTTTGTTAGCTTGATTTTTCTGCATCAAAATTTTTCAAAAACATTTTCGGTTTTAGAGTATTATCTTGTCTTGAAAGGTTATTTACTTTCAAGAATTTGCCGTTTTTAAATAAGATTGGCTGCAATCGAGGTTCTCTCGTCTCCAACGAGCGCTCGTAATAAATCCTCGATGCATAGCTGGGCACGCGAAAGCTTTCTGGATAATTGAGAACACAGAGAGGCGTGTTCGCGATCGAGCTATGGCATTAATGCGCCTGTGTCTTTTACGTCTCTCTCCGTTTTATTTATAATTTTACACACTCCGTGTCACAGCTCAATGCCTTGTCCACGCGTGAAACTTCGGGACGATTCTGTAAGCATGCAGGCGTGGGCCGCCTGCATTTGTTGTAATGCGTGAAGCCTTTTCCTTAAAGTTGGGGACGGTGGGAGCTTCACCATGAACTTTTCTTCGAAACTTCTGGGCGTGACATGCGCTAGCGTGATCGCGCTTGGTATCGGTTCTGTAAACGCGACTGATCTGTATCATCCAGCAGGCGGGGGGATGAAGGATGGTCCTTATGTTCCTCCTCCGGTCTGGACCGGCTTCTATGTCGGTGTCGACGGTGGTGGCTCATTCGGCGCCAGCGAAAATCTTCGCGTAAGAAATGACTTCGATAACACCGAGGCCGATATCGGACAATTCTTTCACGATGGCGGTTTCGGCGGCGGCCAGATCGGTTATAACTGGTCCGGCTTCGGATGGAGCAACCAAGTCGTTCTGGGCATTGAAGCGGACTTTCAGGGCTCCGACATCGGCGGCAGCTTCGATAGGAATGACCTCAGCTACAGCTTCGCTCCAGCACTCTTCCACGCGAGCCAGAACATCGACTTTTTCGGCACCGTCCGGGGCCGTCTCGGCTATGCCTTCGGTAGCGCTATGGTCTATGCCACCGGTGGTTTTGCTTATGCGAACGTCAACACAAAGGTGGGCATCACAGGCACCGGCTTTACCGACGCCCTGAGCTCAGATCAGATGGAGACCGGATGGGTCGCCGGCGGCGGTGTTGAATATTTATTCACGCCTGCGTGGTCGGCTAAGATCGAATATCAATTTATCGATCTTGGTTCCCAGACGGTCAGCGCAGTCGCTAGCGATGGCATTATTGATCGCATGCCCTTCGATAACAGCTTCAGCACCGTCAGGGCCGGTATCAACTATCACTTCCCGGTGGGTTATGCGGCGCCTCTGAAGTAGGGAATCGCAACGAGAAAAGGCAGGCTGTTCAGCCTGTCCATTTGATAAACCCCGCCGAAATGGCGGGGTTTTTGCTGACTTCATTGGCTGATAAGAGGGCCAGAATCGCTGGCCTGCCGGTCTGCCGTTTTCCGCTCCGTGGGAACCTCAACCTCTTCTTCTACAGAGGCTCCAGCGTAAACATGATGTCTTCGCCTTCTTTCGCCGCTGAAAGCTTGAGCGAGGCTTCCGCGGCCAACCGGGCGGCATAGTAGGCGATCACCAGCCTTCCATCGATCGCCCTGGAGTCCTTTCCAGCAAAAACATCCGCAACCCCCTCCGGGATGCGCGCCGAACGTCCCCGGCACAAGATAATCAATTTGAGCCGGGACTTCGAACGATCCCTCGGCTTTGTCACCGAAAGGCCGACATAGAAGTCGCCGCCAGCGGGGAGCGCCATCAGGGAAACAGCCAGCACCGCCAGCAGAAGTTTGGCATGCTCCTTTTCGACGTCCTGGACATTGGCCTGCCAGTGAATCCTGCGCTTGCCGTTCTCGACATAGCGTCGCGCCACCTGCTCGACATGAGCCAACGGCACGACAGCGCCAAGACTTGAGGCCACGCCGAAGGCGAGGCGGTTGAAATCGAGCTGGGCCCATGCGGCCTTCGCGCTGTTTTGAATCAGCTCCAGCGCGTAATATCGGGTATCCTCGTCATTCTCTTCTTCGAGGAGCTCAAGGCCGTTATTGATCGCCCCAATCTGCCCCGCGAGGTCATGACAAATTTTGCTCGATATCAGCGCCGCAAGGGCGGTGTCTTCGAGGATTGCATTGGCTGTCACGGTCTATCCCTCCTGCTCAGGCATGCGATTGGGCCCGTGCAAGCGCGGGGACACCAAAGTCTCAACGTCCAGGCACCATGATTTGGCCTTGCACTTCAACCGCCGCTAATAAAAAAATAGGTATGTGAGCACAAAAGCTACATCATCCGGACGTTCCCTGAAAATCGAGATCACATTAACCACAAAGGACCTTATCAAATCGTGACCGCTGAAGCGCCCCCTCTCGAAGACCTGGCCCAATCGATCATTCCAATCGCTCAGCGCGCCGGCGCGGCAATCCTGGACATTTACTGCTCAAACCCGAATACCCGTTACAAAGCGGATCAATCTCCCGTAACAGATGCGGATCATGCGTCGGAAGATCTCATTCTCGACTCGCTTTCGAAGCTTTTCCCCCAAATCCCCGTCGTCGCGGAGGAAAGCCTGGCTGCAGGCAACATTCCTGAGATCCAAAGATACTTCTTCGTTGTCGATCCTCTCGATGGCACCAAAGAGTTTATTAAGAAAAACGGCGAGTTCACAGTAAACATCGCGCTCGTCGACGCGGATCAGCCTGTTTTTGGTCTCATCTACGCGCCGGACAAGGCGGATTGCTACGTAACGCTCGGGGGAAATAGGGCGGCCCGCTGTGAGCTTCTTCCGGACCGTAACCCCGCCACGCGCCAAATGTTCGATTTTCAAATACTGACGGGCGACTCCCAGGCGCAGAGACCTATGACGGCCATCGTCAGCCGATCGCACCTGACGCCCGAGACCGAACGCTTCCTTCAAAAGCTCGGCGACCCGCCACGGCTCTTCCTGGGCTCTTCTCTCAAGTTCGGCGTGATCGCAAGGGGCGACGCGGATGTCTATCCTCGCTTCGGACAGACCTCCGAATGGGACACGGCTGCCGGCCATGCCCTCCTCAATGCAGCCGGTGGATGCCTTCTGATGGGCGACGGCGAGCCGTTCTTGTACGGGAAAAAAGATCGCAACTTCGTCAATCCGCCATTCGTGGCTTGGCGCCGGACGCCTAATTTCCCCGTGAGTTAAAGCCACCGGGCGAAATCGCCCTGTGGAGAGCCCAAAGCGCAAGGGCTAGGATAAGGATCGCATTGGCTTGATGAGCCAATGCGATCGCAACAGGGACGCCGTAGACGATGGTCGCAATACCAAGCGCGGTTTGAATGAGAACCGCAGCGATTGTGGCGAGTATCGGCAGCCGCAGCGCCCGCGCCGCGCGCCATACGTATACGGCAAAAGCGGCCGCCAGGATTGCGATCGCATAAGCCAGCGCGCGATGGGCGAATTGGGCGGTCAGCGGGTTCTCGAAGAGATTGACGTACCAGGGGGAAAGCGCATCGAGCCCGGGCGGAATGATTTCGCCGCCCATCAGCGGCCAGGTGTTCGAAGCATGCCCCGCCTTCAGACCGGCCACGAATCCGCCTCCGATAATTTGCAGGTAGACGAGACCCGCGAGAAAGGCCGCCCCGAGTTTAACGGGCAGCGGAGATGTCTGGGCAAGCTCTTTTCTTTCCGTTTGCTCTGGCTCCCTAATGGACAGCGCAAGCCAGAAGGCATAGCCCGCAATCGCGACCGCAAGCGCAAGATGAGCCGCGAGCCGGTATTGGCTGACATCCACGCGGTCCGCGAGCCCGCTCTTGACCATGAACCAGCCCAGTGCCCCCTGCGCTGCTCCTAGCGCGAAAAGCGCTGCAATCCTTGGAATAGCCGCCCGCGGAATGCTGCCGCGCGCAAGAAAAACCGCGAAGGGAATGAAAAACACGAACCCGATAAGCCGGCCGAGCAGCCGGTGCGTCCATTCCCACCAATAGATGGCTTTGAAGCCTTCCAGGCTCATCCCTGGATTAATCTGGCTGTACTCGGGTATCTGCCGATATTTCTCGAATGCGTCCTGCCATGCGGCTTCGCTCATCGGCGGCGCTACCCCAAGGATCGGCTGCCATTCGGTGATCGACAGACCGGAGCCCGTCAGACGGGTGGCTCCTCCCACGATCACCATCGCGAACACCAGTCCCGCTATGGCGAAAAGCCAGACGCGCACGGGTTTGAGCCGCGAGTCTGGGCTTCTCGTTTCAGCGAGCCCGGTATCAGAAGCATTCGCAAGCCATGTCATAGCAAACAGACCCTCCGCCGGTTTTTCCAACGACGTAGGATATCGGCGCAGAGACGTAAAGGCCTAAGCTTTGCTTACCACCGCCGCTCGCCCGCGCGGAGGAGCGGACCGCCGACGTAGAACTGGGGCAGGGCAAGAGCATTATCGACAATGCTCGCGTCACGGTCAAAGCGGTAGGGGAACGGAAGATCCTGGTCGTAGGGCAATTGGCTATATCCGTATCGCCCAAGCGGCGAACGCGCGTAGCGGCTGACGCGATAACAATTGTAGGCGCACCAATTGCCGAAAAGATCGCCGTGCCGATGATAATGGTGCGAACCCTTGATTTCCGATATCAAGATAACTTGCGTTTTAGGCGCGCTGTGTGCAGAAGCGCCACTCACGGATACGATGGTGGCGACGACGGCCGCGCAAAAACAAGAAAGCGCTTTCATGCGAATGGATCCCTGGCTGGAAGCTCTACCGAGCCGTTTACATACCTTGAGACATCGAAACTAAAAAAACGTTGCATTCGCCTCATTTTTTCTGCGATTTTCACCCCCCTCGACCTACCAGCCAAAAACGCCGCCGCATATCCAGGTGTAGCCGCCATGGCCGCATCCACCGCATCCATAGGCGCTATTGCAAGGCGCCACGTAGGTGTAGAGGCTATAGTAGCCATTGCATTGATTGCGGCAACAATTGCGGTGCGGGCGGCAGCGTCCGCAGCTCACTTTTATTATGTTGGCGGCAGGCGTTTCCAGCGTTTTCGCGCCGCCTGCCGGAACGGCAAAAGCACTGCCTGAGACAAGAGTTGCCGACAAAATGGCGGCTGTCGCAATAATGAGCTTTTTCATCTTTCCCCCTAGAACGAAC
>JBAVVQ010000255.1:0-13512 GCA_049697375.1 Rhodomicrobium sp. | reverse complement strand
TGAACGCACTTCGAAGCGTTCGCACTCCGGTCTTTGCTTTCAGAGTGACTTCTTCGGGCGTGAAACGGGCTGCGGGAGGAATTGCTGGCCCTCGGTCGAGAGGAAGGTCCACATTGCCTGACTAGCCGGCATGACCGCCTTGTCCCTCAGGCGCACGACGTGCCACTCCCGCACCATCGGCAGACCCGTGACATCGAGCATCTCCAAACGGCCATCCGCGATCTCGACGGCGACCGTGTGCGCCGAGATGAACGCCACCCCGAGCCCTGCGATCACGGCCTGCTTGATCGTTTCATTGGAGCCGATTTCCATCCCTACGATCGGATCGAAGTCCGCCTGCTCGAACAGACGCTCCATCAGAAGGCGGGTGCCGGACCCGGGCTCCCGAACAAAAAACGTCTCTTTCGCAAGGTCGGCGATCGTCAGCTTTGCGCCGGTTAGCGGATGCCCTGTCGGAGCCACGATGATGTGGGGATGAATGCCAAGAGACACGCTTTCGAGATCGATGTTCTCCGGCGGACGGCCCATGATCGCGATGTCGAGTTCGAGGTCCCGCAAAGCGCGGATGGTTTCCTGCCGGTTTCCGACCGCAAGCCGTACCTCCACCCCGGGATGTCTCTGCCGGAAGGCCGCCAAGGCCCTGGGCGCAAAATACTTTGCCGTGCTGACGACGCCCGCCGAGACCGCGCCGCCCTCGATGCCCTTCAACTGCGCTATTTCCCCCCCGCATTCGGCAAGGAGCGCCTCGATGCGGTGCGCCGTCCTCAGGATGATCTCGCCTGCTTCGGTCGGCGTTGTCTTGTCGCCGATGCGTTCCACCAGCGGCAGCCCAACGGCCTGCTCAAGCTGCTGAACCTGCACGGTGATTGCAGGCGGCGTGACGTTCAGCCGTCGCGCCGCGCCCGCCATCGAGCCCATTTTCGTGACGGCGGCGAGAACTCGAAAATGTTTCAAGGTTACGTTTCTCACCGAAACAAGATACACCATTAGAAAAACTTAATCAAACGGAAAAGAAATTAAAATTTACTTTTCGAGGGAGCTTCTCATAATACCAATAGTTGTCAGTCGCAGCCGAGCCAACGAAATAAAAAAATAACGTTGTGTCAATGACTGGCAAGGGAGGTAGACGGCATGGGCGCTTATGTCACATTGCGTGACCATTTGGCGGAGTGGGCGGACGACGACGCGCAGCGTCGCGCGATCGCGGAAACAGTTACGAATATCGCCCAGGCCTGCGTCGAAGTTGAGCGCCTTGTCGCGCTCGGTCCGCTGGCGGGTGACATGGCCTCGAAGCGGGACAGCCCCTTGGATGGGGACACTCAGAAAGAGCTGGGTTTCCTCCGCAACAAGAGCGTCACCGACGCGCTGAAGGCTTCCCCTGTCGCGTGGATGGGTTCCGAGGAAGACGAAATGGCTGTGCCGCTCAATCCGGGAGCGCCGCTTGCCGTCAACATCGATCCCCTCGACGACCCCTCCAACATCGATACAAACATCCCGGTTGGCACTATTTTTTCTATTCTGCCCTCGAAACCGACGTCGCCGCTTCTTCAGCCGGGCCGTAACCAGCTTGCCGCCGGTTATGTCGTCTATGGGCCGCAAACGGGGCTTGTCCTAACCGTTGGCGAGGGAACGCACAAATTCTGGATGGACCCGAGGAATGGCGAGTTCGTGCTCGTGAAAGCGAACGTTCAGATTCCCCCCGTGACGCGCGAGTATGGCGTGAACTCGTCCAACTTCCGGCACTGGGACGACTCCATCAAGGCCTACGTCCTCGATTGCACGCTTGGCAAGGACGGCCCGCGCCAGGAGGACTTCAACACGCGCTGGATCGGCTCGCTCGTGGCGGACGCCTTCCGCATCCTCGCGCGCGGCGGCATCTACATTTATCCGGCCGACGGCCGCAAAGGCTTCACGAGCGGCCGCCTGCGCCTTCTTTATGAGGCGAACCCCATCGCCATGATCGCGGAGCAGGCCGGCGGAGCCTGCACGACGGGAACCCAGCGCATGATGGATATCGAGCCTTTGTCCCTTCATCAGCGCGTTCCCCTCATCTTCGGCTCAAAAACCGAAGTCGAGGAGGTGGCGCATTATTACCGCAATCCTCACACTCACGGCGACCATTCTCCTCTCTTTTCGCAGCGCGGTCTTTTTCGCTCAATGGTAGGCTAATCATGTCGCAAAAGTTTCCTATCATCTCGGTTACGGGCTCATCGGGCGCCGGCACCACGACGGTCAAACACACATTCGAGCAGATCTTTCGCCGGGAGGGCATAACCGCCGCTTTCATCGAGGGCGACGCGTTTCACGGGTATGACCGTGTGGCGATGAAGAAGGTCATGGCCGAAGAGGAAGCTAGGGGCAATAACCACTTCAGCCACTTTGGCCCCGAGGCGAACCTGCTCGAGAGGCTGGAAGAGAGTTTCCGGTCCTATGGAGCAAGCGGTAAAGGCAAAACCCGCCGTTACGTCCACGACCGCGTCGAGGAAGAAAAATATGGCGCGCCTGCGGGAACTTTCACGGAGTGGGAGGACTTGCCGGATGGAAGCGACATCCTCTTCTACGAAGGGCTTCATGGCGCCGCCGTTACGGACAAGATCAATATCGCCCGCTACGCGGACCTTAAGATCGGTGTCGTGCCCGTGATCAATCTCGAGTGGACGCAGAAGCTTCATCGCGACCGCGCATCCCGGGGATATACCGCGGAAGACGTCACCAAAACCATCCTGCGGCGCATGCCTGACTATATCAGCTACATCTGTCCGCAGTTCAGCGAGACGGACATCAACTTCCAGCGCGTTCCGACGGTCGACACGTCGAACCCGTTCATCGCCCGGTGGATCCCGACGCCAGATGAGTCGATGGTCGTGATCCGGTTTAAAAGTCCGCGCGGGATCGACTTCGCCTACCTCAAGACGATGATTGCGGATAGCTTCATGAGCCGCGCAAACTCGATCGTCATCCCGGGCGGCAAGCTGGACCTCGCCATGCAACTGATCCTCACCCCCATGATCCACCGGCTCGTCGAGCTGAAGCGCCGCGCCTCCTGAAAAGAGAGAACAGCATGACCAACCTCGCTCGCGATCTGGCGCCGCAAGGCGCCGCAACTCCATCCATCCGTGAGATGGCCAACGCAATCCGCGCCCTCGCCATGGATGCCGTGGAAAAAGCAAATTCAGGCCATCCAGGCCTGCCGATGGGCATGGCCGACGCCGCCACGGTGCTCTTCACGAAGTTTCTGAAGTTCGACGCAAGCGCGCCGGAGTGGCCGGACCGTGACCGCTTCGTTCTTTCGGCCGGTCATGGCTCCATGCTGCTCTATTCTTTGCTGTATCTCACCGGCTATCCGGAAATGACCGTCGACCAGCTGGAGCAGTTCCGGCAGCTTGGCAGCAGGACCGCAGGGCATCCTGAATACGGGCACGCGCCAGGGATCGAGACGACGACGGGGCCGCTCGGCCAAGGCATTACAACTGCTGTCGGCATGGCGATCGCCGAACGTCTGATGAATGCGCGGTTCGGCGATGCGGTCTGCGACCACTACACCTATGCAGTGGTGGGCGACGGCTGCCTCATGGAAGGGATCAGCCAAGAGGCCATCGACCTCGCGGGCCATCTCAAGCTGAACAAGCTGATCGTGTTGTGGGACGACAACTCGATCTCCATCGACGGGTCGACAAGATTGTCGACATCGATTGACCAGCTGAAGCGTTTCGAGGCGTCGAACTGGTTCGCTGCCCGCGTCGACGGTCTCGATGCGGCCCAGGTCGAGGCAGCGATTGCGAAAGCGAAGCAAAGCGACAAGCCCTCGCTCATCGCCTGCAAAACCATCATCGGTTTTGGCGCGCCCCACAAGCAGGGCACCGAGAAAACGCACGGATCCCCCCTCGGAAAGGATGAGGTTGCGGCTGCGCGCGTGCAGCTTCACTGGCCTTATCCGCCTTTCGTCGTTCCAGATGAGATCCGCGCCGCATGGCAAGCGGCGGGAGAGCGCGGCAAGAGCGTTCACGCGGCCTGGAAAGATCGCCTGCAAAGCCTGCCTGAGAGCGAACGCAGCCACTTCGAGCGGATGCTGAGCGGGAACATCCCGGCCGCAGTCTATGAAAAGCTGAACGCTTTCAAGGCCGAAATGGCAGCGCAAAAGCCGAAGCTCGCGACCCGTAAGTCGTCCGAGATGGTGTTGCAGGTCATCAATGACGCCACCGACATGACCATCGGCGGCTCGGCGGATCTCACGCATTCGAACTACACCATCACCAAAGGCATGAAGACGGTCGAGCCTGGCGATTTCTCGGGGCGCTACATCCATTACGGCATCCGCGAGCATGGCATGGCCGCGATGATGAACGGGATCGCGCTTCATGGCGGCTTCGTGCCATATGGCGGAACGTTCCTCGTGTTCCTCGATTACATGCGCGGCGGCGTCCGGCTCTCGGCTCTCATGGGACTGCGCGTGATCTACGTCCTGACGCACGATTCAATCGGCGTTGGCGAAGATGGCCCCACGCATCAGCCCATCGAGCATCTGGCGATCCTGCGCGCCACGCCGAACTTCTTGCTGTTCCGCCCGGCGGATGCAATCGAGACGGCGGAAGCCTACGAGATCGCGCTCGCTTCGCGGACAACGCCCTCCGCTATGGCGCTGTCGCGGCAAAACCTGGCGACGGTGCGCCTCGAAGCATCGAAGGAAAATCTCACCGCCAAGGGCGCGTATGTTCTCCGCGATACGGACGGGAAGCGGGACATAACATTCCTCGCGACTGGCTCCGAAGTCGAGTTGGCGGTTGCGGCGGCCGAGAAGCTCAAGGCCGAGGGCGTGCGCGCGGCTGTCGTTTCGATGCCGTGCTGGCGGCTGTTCGAACAGCAACCGGCCGAATACCAGGCGCAGGTGCTTGGAACGGCTCCCCACGTCGCAATCGAAGCCGCAGGCCGCTTCGGCTGGGACCGTTGGATCGGCGCAAACGGAGCCTTTATCGGCATGAACGGGTTTGGGGCGTCCGGCCCTGCGGGGCAGGTCTATAAGCACTTTGGCATCACAACGGACGCCGCCGTTGCCGCCGCCAAAAAACTCATCGGATGAAGTACGGCCCAAGACCGGCCGCCTCGATAAACAAAAAGCAAGCGTAAAGGAAGGTGAACCCCATGGATACGAAAGCCGAAACCGTAAAGGGTAAGGACCGCTACAAAGCCGGCGTGATGGAATACCGTAAAATGGGGTATTGGGAGCCCGATTATCAGCCGAAAGAAACGGATGTCATCGCGGTCTTCCGCGTCACCCCTCAGGATGGCGTGGACCCCATCGAAGCCAGCGCCGCGGTTGCGGGCGAAAGCTCGACGGCAACCTGGACGGTTGTGTGGACGGACCGGCTCACGGCTTGCGAAAAGTACCGTGCGAAGTGCTTCCGCGTCGACCCGGTGCCGAACAGCCCCGGCTCCTACTTCGCCTACATCGCCTATGACCTCGACCTCTTCGAGCCGGGCTCGATCGCCAACCTCACGGCGTCCATCATCGGCAACGTCTTCGGCTTCAAGCCTCTGAAGGCGCTCCGCCTTGAAGACATGAGGATGCCCGTCGCTTATGTGAAAACCTTCGATGGTCCGCCCACCGGTATCGTCGTGGAACGCGAGCGCCTCGACAAGTTCGGCCGCCCACTGTTAGGCGCGACCGTGAAGCCGAAGCTCGGTCTTTCGGGCCGCAACTACGGCCGCGTCGTCTATGAAGCGCTGAAAGGCGGTCTCGACTTCACGAAGGACGACGAGAACATCAACTCGCAGCCCTTCATGCATTGGCGCGAACGCTTCCTCTACTGCATGGAGGCCGTGAACAAGGCCCAGGCCGAAACCGGCGAGATAAAGGGCACGTACCTCAACGTCACCGCCGGAACGATGGAAGAGATGTACAAGCGCGCAGAGTTCGCGAAGGAACTCGGCAGCGTCATCGTCATGATCGATCTCGTGATCGGCTACGTCGCCATCCAATCCATCTCGAAATGGGCGCGCGACAACAACATGATCCTTCACCTGCACCGCGCAGGCCACGGTACCTATACGCGGCAGAAGACGCATGGTGTGTCGTTCCGAGTGATCTCGAAGTGGATGCGGCTTGCTGGCGTCGACCACATCCATGCGGGCACCGTTGTCGGCAAGCTCGAGGGCGACCCGCTCACCACGGCTGGTTTCTACGATATCCTGCGCGAGGACTATGTACCCAAGAACCTTGAGCACGGCGTATTCTTTGATCAGCCTTGGGCGTCCCTCAATAAGGTCATGCCGGTGGCGAGCGGTGGTATACACGCGGGCCAGATGCATCAGCTGATCCACTATCTCGGTGAGGACGTTGTGCTTCAATTCGGCGGCGGCACCATCGGTCACCCGATGGGCATCCAGGCCGGCGCGACCGCGAACCGAGTGGCGCTCGAAGCCATGATCTTCGCGCGCAACGAAGGCCGGGACTACATGGCTGAGGGTCCGCAGATTCTGCAGGAAGCCGCGAAAAGCTGCCTGCCGCTCAGGCAGGCGCTCGATACCTGGGGCGACGTGACGTTCGACTACACCTCCACGGACACCCCGGACTTCGTGCCCCTTCCCACGGCGGCTGAGTAACAGCGGTCGTTCATGGCCGGGCTCGGCCCGGCCGTCCAGATGAAACAACGCCAGGCCGTTAAAAGCGCCCACGACGACGAGGACTTCAAATGCGTATCACCCAAGGAACATTTTCATTCCTGCCCGACCTGACCGACGACCAGATCGCCAAGCAGGTTCAGTACGCCATCCAGAAGGGATGGGCTGTGAACATCGAGTTCACCGACGACCCGCACCCCCGCAACACCTATTGGGAAATGTGGGGCTTTCCGATGTTCGACATCAAGGATGCCGCAGCCGTCATGACAGAGCTGGCGGCTTGTCGCAAAACCTATGGCGAGCGCTACATCCGCATCTCGGCCTCCGACTCGAGCCACGGCTGGGAATCCATCAGGCTTTCGTTCCTCGTGAACCGGCCGAAGGAGGAGCCCGGCTTCGATCTCATGCGGCAGGAAGTGGATGGCCGCAACATCCGCTACACGACGAAGCCCTACATCACCAATAAACCCGCTGGGCAGCGCTACTCCTAGCGCTCTGGCGCAGACGTTTGCTCCACATAGCCGCACGCTCTCAAGCAAACGTATGCGCCCAACGAGCAGGGCGCTGCTCGCTTCGCAATTCGTCATCCCGGCCAAGCGAAGCGCGAGCCGGGATCGCATAAAGGCAGGCGCTTCGATCTGCTACGATCCCGGATAAGGCGTCGCCTTTCCGGGATGACGGCGGCTGGCGCCAGTCGCGTTCACACATCATATGCTCCCTCTTAAGCCCTTCCTCCTGGGCCGAGAGGGAGGAAGTGTTCCCCGATCCGAAGGTTAACGTCCAAGGGAGAGTAAAGTGAGCCTTGCAACGGACCTGACACAGCCACAGAACCAAACCGAGGAGAAGGTCGACCTTCGCCGCGAGTATGAGGAATCGGGGGTCAGCGCGGTTCTCGAGCAGCTCGATAACGAGCTTGTCGGATTGAAGCCGGTTAAGACGCGGATCCGGGAAATCGCAGCTTTGCTGCTTGTCGAGCGGGCGAGAAAACGCCTCGGTCTTGCTCACGAGACGCCAACCCTTCATATGAGCTTCACCGGCAATCCGGGGACCGGCAAGACGACTGTTGCGCTCAGAATGGCGGATATCCTGCACCGGCTTGGCTATGTGCGGCGCGGGCACCTTGTTTCGGTGACGCGTGACGACCTTGTCGGCCAGTACATCGGCCACACGGCGCCCAAGACGAAGGAAGTTCTCAAAAAGGCGATGGGCGGTGTTCTGTTCATCGACGAGGCCTATTACCTGCACCGCGCCGAAAACGAGCGCGACTATGGTCAGGAAGCCATCGAAATCCTGTTGCAGATCATGGAGAACCAGCGCGACGATCTGGTCGTGATCCTGGCTGGCTATGAAGACAGGATGGACAAGTTCTTCTCAACCAATCCCGGCTTCCGCAGCCGCATCGCGCATCACATCGAGTTCCCCGATTATTCGGATGCGGAGCTTCTGCAAATCGCGGAGATGATGCTCGCGCAGCAGAATTATCACCTTTCCCCGGACGCGCGCGAGGCGCTGACGGACTACATCGCCAAGCGCCGCGAGCAGCCGCATTTCGCCAATGCGCGCTCAATCCGCAACGCTCTCGACCGATCGCGTCTCCGCCAGGCGAACCGGATTTTTGCATCCGCAAGCGGGCCTCTGACCGCAGGCGAGTTGTCTGAAATCTCCGCCGCAGACATTCTTGCGAGCCGCGTTTTCAATATCACCGCAGCCAACCCATAGGGACAACTATGAGCCGGTCCGTTCTGATCGCCCCATCGATTTTATCTGCCGATTTCGCCCGCTTCGGCGAGGAGGTCCGAGCGATCGACCACGCCGGATGCGACTGGGTTCATGTCGACGTCATGGACGGGCACTTCGTGCCCAACATCACGTTCGGCCCGCGCCTCGTCGAGTGCATCCGCCCCTGGACGAAGAAGATCCTGGACGTGCACCTCATGATCCAGCCGGCGGACCCTTTTCTTGAGGCCTTCGCGAAGGCGGGCTCCGACATCATCACCGTCCATGCCGAAGCAGGCCCGCATCTCGACCGGTCGCTTCAGGTGATCCGCGGGCTCGGCAAGAAAGCAGGCGTTTCGCTCAATCCGAGTACGCCCGAAAATGTCCTCGAATACGTCCTCGACAAGCTCGACCTTATCCTCGTGATGAGCGTCAACCCGGGCTTCGGCGGACAGGCTTTCATCCCGTCACAGGTCGAGAAGGTCCGGCGCATCCGGGCGATGATCGACAGACGCAACATCGACCTTGAGGTTGACGGCGGCGTCACGCCGGAGACCGCGCCTGCCCTCGCCGCCGCTGGCGCCAATGTGCTTGTCGCGGGGTCCGCCGTCTTCAAGGGCGGCCATTACGCAAAAAATATTTCCGCGATCCGCGACTCGTGCATGCTGACCGCCTAAGCCGAATTCGCCGCGCTCCACCTTCGTTATCCCGGAAAGGCGAAGCCGTATCCGGGATCGTAACGGACTGAAACATTTAGCTTTGTGCGATCCCGGCTCGCGCTTTGCTTGGCCGGGATGACGAGGGGGGACCTGCTTGCGCGTCCGGCAAACTCTGCCGGGCCTCGCCCTCCGAGAGCAACACCCCCTGCCCCTTAGATCGCAAAAGTTGGCGCGCCTTGGCATAACGCGGCTCGTTCCAGAAATGCAGGCAGCCATTGCAGCCGCGTCCGCAGCACCCTTCGACGCCCAAGCGAGGGCTGCGAAAGGTGACGCCTTCATATTCCGACCGCAGCGCCTCGATGAGATCCTGGCGTCTATCCTGGTATTTGCTCTCGTTTGCTTTCCCGAGTTCGGCCGCTTGTGCGGCGCTATCAAGCTTGAGCCGCGCCCAAGCCTCCTCGGAGAGCGCCTTTTCCCGGCGTACGACGGTATAAACCGGAAAGTCGCGACCCAAGCTTTCGGGATGCTCTTCATGGAACCAGGAGAAAGGAATGCGGATCACGGGCTTCTGCCCGGCGTTGATACCCTCCACCGTTGTCTTTCGCCCGCGCCGGGTATCGTCGAACTCGTAAATGCGCAGGAGGAGCGGTTCGCGCTTTGTGTGAGGCACGAATTCCAGAACGTCGCCCATCTCCAGGCGGTTCTTGACGGCAAGCAGAAAGGCATCCTCGGCGACGTCGACAATCATGCCTGCATATTCCCAGGCCGCGAGCGTGTGCGTGTCCTCGAAATTATGCGCGTGATGAGTGAGTTTCCCATCGTGAAAAGCAAGCGAGTAGCCCCGGTTCGGGATGGTCGCGAGTTCGCGCATGTACGCATCGGGGCGCCAGCGGACAGGATCGCGGCGCCAATCGTCAATGGCCATGCGGTAGGCGCGCGCCGTGACAGCCGCGTAATAGGCGCTGCGGTTGCGCCCTTCCACCTTCAAGGAATCGAGACCGAGCGCGAGATAGTCGTTCAGTCGCGGCATCAGGCAGAGGTCCTTGGCGTTCAGGATGTAAGTCCCACGCTCGTCTTCCTCGATCGCCATCAACTGGCCGGGCCGGTTCTCTTCCTCGAGAAAGAAATCGAAAAGCTCTCTCGTCTCATCATTCAGCTCGATGTCTTTCAGCGACCCGTCTTTCAAGCGCACCTTGAGCTTGTAATTCCACCGGCAGGAATTCGCGCAATTGCCCTGGTTCGCGCCGCGCTCCGCCATGTAGTTCGACAGCAGGCGGCGCCCCGAATAGGTCATGCACATCGCGCCGTGGATAAACGCTTCGAGCTTGATGTCCGGGCACTTCTCGCGGATCTCCTTCAACTCCTCGAACGACACTTCCCGCGCGAGGACGATCAGTTTTGCGCCGAGTTCTTTCCAGAATTCCACCGAAAGCCACGAACACACATTGGCCTGTGTCGAGATATGAATCTCCAGCTCAGGCGCGGCTTGCTTGACGTAATTGAAGACGCCGGGGTCCGCGACGATGATTCCGTCCGGGCCGACCTTGCGAATGGTTTGAACGTATTCCGGCAGTTTCTCGATATCGCGGTTGTGCGAGAACAGGTTGAGAGTGAGATAGGCGCGCTTGCCATGGGCGTGGGCGAAGGCGACGCCTTCCAGAACTTCGTCGAGCGAGAAGTTCGACCGCGTGCGCAGCGACAGATCCGGCGTTCCCATGTAAACGGCGTCGGCGCCGTACAGGATGGCGACTTTCAGCTTTTCCAGCGACCCGGCCGGCATCAGCAATTCGGCGGTGTGTTTCATAAGTCACAGCCTCGCGACACGATTTCTGCTTTCATTACAAATCACCAGACTCTCGAAGCTGGTCAATGTCTGCCAACGGGTTTCTTAAAGCCCGCCGTAATGCACTTTCACGCGAAACCCTCGTTGAGATCGGGGAACGGAATAATGAGAATCGAAATTGAAGCTGACAAGGACGCAATTCTGGGCGGTCCGGAGCTTATTGCATATTTGAAACTCGAATTGAGGGAAGACGGTCATGCTGTGCTGCAGGCGAGCCATCGCCCGAACGGCCGAATTCCCGCGGATGAGTGGAGCGGCCGCTTATGCGCGTGGAGCGCGAGTCTTTCTCCGGGATCTTATGCGATCGCGGATCTTGCTGCGATGGAAGGGCTGGCGCAACGCTTGAACCATTCGGTCGCGCTCGTCGCCGCCGGGCGCCCCTGGGAAGGCTCGAACCATGACGCCAGCGAAGCCAGCGTTGAAATTGAAAAGACTCTCCATGACGCGCAATGGTGGGATCGACAGCGCGAGGTGTGGGATGCAGATGATTGGCTGTTCGAGCTGGGATATCTTGGCGCGGCCAAGGACTATGGCCTTAGCGTTCTTTCCAGCGAGGCCGCGTACAAGGCTGCAGGAAAGAAAATAGAAGCGGATGCCCTTCAGGATGACGTTGTCCTGATCAACACAGATGAAGTGCTCAGCCGCATCCGGCAAGCCTTGCAAGCAGCAGCTAAAGAGGACGCTTAGCCTCGGACAACATGGGCCGGGGGTATGTTTATTGACACAGGACACGTCCTTCTTGTAACAGGCCGGGAGGTTTGCGAACGCATCAGGAGATCTCATGCGGATACTGGCTGCCGGCTGGCATGGACAAATCGCAAGCGCCTTCATGCAAATCGCGCCTCAGCGCAAGGACATCTCGGCCTTTGCGATCGGCCGCCCGGGCCTTGATATTTGCGAACCCCGAAGCGTGGAAAGAGCGCTGGGAGACATCCGGCCCGATGTTCTGATCAATCTGGCGGGCTACACCGATGTCGACGGCGCCGAAAGCGAGCAGGAACTGGCGTTTGCGCTCAATTCGGTCGGAGCGCGGCTCCTGGCCGAGGCCGCCGCTCGAAGAAACCTTCCTATCATCCATATTTCATCGAGTTACGTGTTCGACGGGCGCAAAGCCTCTCCCTATGTCGAGACAGATGAGACGGCCCCCTCGACCATCTACGGAAAATCGAAGCTCGCCGGGGAAGCCGAGGTGCGCCGCGCCAACCCGAAGCACATCATTCTGAGAACGGAATGGATCCACAGCCCCTTTGGCCGCTGTTTCGTGAGCAACATCCTGCAGCGGGCGCAGCTCGGAATGCCGCTCAAGGTCGTCAACGATCAATACGGCAATCCGACCTACGCTCCTCATCTTGTTGACGTGATTCTTGAAGTCGCCGCGTATCTGACATCAAGACCGCCGGAAAACATACCTTGGGGCGTTTTCCACGCTGCCGGTTCTGGAACAGCGACTTGGTACGACGTTGCTCAAAAGGTTCTTGTCAAGTCCGAGCAGATGACGGAGCTGTCCTTCGGCCTTAGCGCTATACCATCGGCCGAATACTCGACTCGCACACAGCGCTCGCCCAATTCTCAGCTCGATTGCTCGAAACTCGAACAGATCTTCGGCGCTAAGCTTCTCCCCTGGCAAAAAGGCGTCGAAGAGTGCGTCGAGCGCCTGCTTGCGCCAGGTCCATCAGCGCAAAGATCTGACGCCCCTTAACGGTTTTATCACTGGATGGCGCCAACTTTGGCTCATAATGTCACGCTCGTTGTTCCGGGCGTACTGCAATACTATGTTTCCAGCACAACAACCCGCAACGAGGAGGAGCCGATGGCCGACAATCCTTTTGAAATCCCGCAGACCATGCGTGATCTGGCCGAACAGAATATGAAGCAGGCGCATGCCGCTTACGACCAGCTCACGGATTTCATGACCAAAGCCATGGGCGCTTGGATGGGAGCGATGCCTTCCACCCCTGGGACCGCGGGCTTAAAGGATGTGCAAGAGCGCGCCGTAGCCATAGCGAAGCAGAACGCAGACTCGGCTTTCGCCGTGGTCGAAAAGATGACCAAGGCACAGAACTTCCAGGAAATCTTGACGCTCCAGACCCGCTTTGCGCAAGAACAAATGCAGAACTACGCAGCGCAGACGCAGGAGATTCACAAGCTGATCGGGGATGCTGTCCAGAAGACAACCCGCAGCGCTTGAGTTCTCAAAACAAGGGACTGGCGGTAGTCGCCGGTCCCTTGCAGACGCCGCCTGGATCTAGAGTGCGTACGGAAAGGCGTGAAGCGGTTTTCCGATAAGACGCACGATAAAACAAAGAGCGAGAGCGCGCTTTTGAGTCCATCAAAAGCCGATGCGCTCTAATGATGAAATTTGGACGCCTCCGCGGCCGTTAGCGGTGTTTGAACCGGCCGCTGGCTGAAATATTCGAGAGCCCGTTTCATATCCTCGACCAGAAGCGAACAGAGATCCCGGGTAACCCCCTGCCGGACAAGAATTCTTTGCCCGACGACGTCTTCGCAATTCGAAGGCAAAGAATAGGCCGGCACTTGCCAGCCTCGGCTGCGGAGCCGGTCAGAAAGGTCGTACAGGCTGAAGCCGGGATTGGTCCCGGCTTTGATCGTCCAGCATAAGGCTGGGATGCCGGCGGTCATGTCGACGATGTTCTTGTCGATGCACTCGTCCATGAG
>JBAVVQ010000254.1:0-3109 GCA_049697375.1 Rhodomicrobium sp. | reverse complement strand
CGCCAAGTTCGCGCATTTGCAGCTGTAATCAAACTGTCATATTTCTTCTATACCAGAGGTCTGGATATCGCACATTTTCGACATATCAACCTGCCGCAAGTACGCCCGCGGCCGGGGCCGTTTGCATCCACCCAAACGCACATGCGCTACGCCGTTTAACGAAGGGAAAGCGTAATGAGAATTAAGAGTTTAGCGGCTATTCTGGCGGGAAGCGCCGCTTTGGCCGCGGCTGTCGCGCTGGAGGTTGATCCCGCGCTCCCAAGCTATAAGCCGACGAGCGGCATTTCCGGCCAGCTCAAGTCGATTGGATCTGACACGCTCAACAATGAGATGACGCTCTGGGCCGAGGGCTTCAAAGCCATCTATCCCAACGTCAAGATCGAGATCGAGGGCAAGGGATCTTCGACCGCTCCTCCGGCGCTCGTCGAAGGCACTTCGCAGTTCGGGCCGATGTCCCGCCCCATGAAGGCGAAGGAAGTCGAGGCGTTCGAGAAGAAATATGGCTATAAGCCGACGCCGTTCAGGGTCGCCGTCGACGCTCTTGCCGTCTACGTCAATAAAGACAATCCCATCAAATGCCTGTCGCTTCAGCAGGTCGATGCGATCTTCTCCAAAGGCCGCAAGGGCGGATACGCAAAAGATATCACCACGTGGGGCGATCTCGGCCTGACGGGCGAATGGGCGTCCAAGCCGATTTCGCTTTACGGCCGTAATTCCGCGTCCGGCACCTACGGCTACTTCAAGGAAGTCGGCCTGTTCGACGGCGACTATAAGGATACCGTGAAGGAGCAGCCCGGTTCTTCGACCGTCGTTCAGGGCGTAGCGAGCGACAAGTTCGCGATCGGCTATTCCGGCATCGGCTACAAGACTGCGGACGTCCGTCCCGTTCCGATCTCCGCGAAGGAAGGGGCCACCTGTTACGACACCTCGCCGGACTCGGCCTACTCCGGCAATTATCCGATTGCGCGGTTCCTTTACATCTACGTCAATAAGAACCCCAATCAGCCGCTCGATCCGCTCCGCGGCGAATTCGTGAAATATGCGACCTCCAAGGATGGTCAAAAAGAAACGATCAAGGGTGGCTACTACCCGATCACGAACGATCTTCGCGTCGAGGACCTGAAAACTCTCGGTCTCGATGGAGGCAAATCTTAAATATTACAGAAATGGCGGCCATGCGCCGCCATTACGCCTGATTTTTTGATGGGCGGTTCGGGTGTTCGATGGCGATTGAAACTTCCACGGCGAGCCGGCAAAGAGTAAGGTCTCGCGTCACCCGGCGCTCCGTCTTGATCAGCGACGCCATAGCCAATTGGGTTATCCGCATTGGTGGCCTTGGCGTCATTCTTGCCGTTTTTGGCATCATGGTTTTCCTGGTCGACGTTGTCCGGCCCCTTTTTTCCGGCGCCCACCTTCGTGGTCAGCATGCTGTCACGCTTGAAGGCACTTCGGGCCGCGTTCTTTCCGAACTGGTCGATGAATATACGACAATCATCGTTTCCGTGGAGGCGACCGGGCAGGTCACCGTTCATGATCTCGGAAGCGGGCATCTTCTGAGGTCCAATAGCTTTCTGACGGGTGACCGGAAAGTTACGGCGTTTGCACACACCCTACGTGGCGATGACGTCGCTTTCGGCTTCGATGATGGCACGCTCCGTCTTGGGCGCATCCAGATATCCGCTCAAATTCTGAGTCTGGCGAATGTGCCATCCGGCCTCACACAACTCTCCGGGGACACTCTCACGGACGGTGAAGCTGTCTATGTCCCCCCGATAGAGAACGATCAGGTTCGTAAGCTTTCAGTATCCGTCACGCTTGAGGAACCTCAGCGCGTTGCGCCTGAAGGCACGGCGCTCGTCGCTGTCGATTACCGACTCGGAGGGACGGTCGAGCGCCCCACGAAATCCTTTGTCACGATCGATGCTCAGGGCGTGGTCAGGCTCAGCCGTCTTGAGACGAAGCGCAATCTCCTGACGGGCAAGGAGCAGGTCTCCCTTTCCTCCGTAGAGCTTCCTTCTTTGCCAGCCGGTACCGATGTGGCTTCGGTGCTCATGACGAGCCAAGCCGATCAGGTCTACATCGCGGAGAAGTCAGGATGGGTATCGCGCTACGACGCGCGTGAACCGTCGAAGGCGACGGTCGCTGAGCGCGTCAGGTTCACGCCGGAAGGCGTGGGCTTGACGACTCTTGGTTTCCTGGTTGGGGAGCAGTCCATTGTCGCTGGCGGGTCGGATGGCTCGGTGAATGTCTTCTTCCGGCTCAACACGCCGGGCGCGAAAACCACCGATGGTTTTGCTCTCACGAAAGCCCATGAACTGGAGCCGCAGCCGGCCGCCATAACCGCCTTCGATGCGAGCGAGCGCAGTAAAATGTTCGTCACGGCGGACGCCGCGGGAAGCATCTGGGTTCGCCATTCCACCAGCGAGCAAACGCTTTTGAAGCTTCCGACGGAGAACGGGAAAGTCAGCGCTGTCTCGCTTTCGCCGAGAGAGAATGCCGTTGTCGCGGTAGCAGGGGATGGCAAGGCATTCACCTTCAGCATCGATGCGCCCCATCCTGAGACGACGCTTAGATCGATATTCGGGAAGGTCTGGTACGAGAACTATCCCGAACCCAGCTATACTTGGCAATCTTCCTCAGGCACCGACGCCTTCGAGCCAAAATTCTCTCTCGTTCCGTTGATCTTCGGAACCATAAAGGCTTCTTTCTACTCCCTTATGTTCGCGATCCCGATCGCACTTTGCGCGGCGATCTACACCTCTCAATTCTTGGGGTCAGGCGTTCGCGGCGTGGTGAAGCCTGCGATGGAGATGATGGCCTCGCTGCCGTCTGTGGTGTTGGGCTTCATAGCCGCGCTGATCTTGGCGCCCATCGTCGAGAACTGGATCGGTGCGGTTGTACTCGCCTTCGTCTGCCTGCCGCTCTCGCTTTTCCTAGGCGCACATCTCTGGCAGCTTCTTCCTCAGTCTATTGCGCTCCGTGCAGGCGGAGGCGCAAAGCTCCTGTTTGTGGGAGCATCGCTCGTTGCCGGGCTCTATACTGCGATCCATCTCGCGCCGCTGTTCGAGCAGATCTTTTTCGACGGAGATTTCAGGGCGTGGACCAATGG
>JBAVVQ010000253.1:0-2785 GCA_049697375.1 Rhodomicrobium sp. | reverse complement strand
TGTCAGATGGATGCGTAATGCCGGATACCACTCTGGCGCAGCGCCGGCCCGTGCCGTAGCAAGATCATAGAGGAGCAGGGCTACGAAGACCGCCGCCAGTCCGAGCAGCGCTCCGGCGGCTGGCAGGAACCAGAGGCCGAACGCGTCCAGCGCCGGCAGTCCGCTAATCGCAAGCCGAGTCCTCAGGGTGCTGCCACCCGTAACCATGGACAGCCCCCACTGTGCACCTCCCATGAACGACAGGATAATCGCGCCATAAAGGACCAGTCCGCTCATGGCGGAGCCGTGTGGGAGCACACCGCCCGTGACAGCCAACAGCGCGAACGCAGCAAAGGGAATGACACCAAGCCACCCGAGCACAAAGGCGGGGCGGGGGATGTGGGAGACATCTTGCATGGGCGATCCGTGATTGAGACGTCTCGCGTATACGTTGAGCACAGCTTTCAAGATCAACGCCGAGTCATTCAACGATGGAGATCGTGTCGACCCTTAGCTCGTTCGGCAGCCCTGTTCGGGCAGTGGTCATTGGCGCGAGCGGCGCTATCGGTGGCGCTCTCGTCGATAGGCTTGCCGGTTGCGCGCAGGTCGATTGCGTTCTGGCTTGCTCGCGCAAGCCGCACCCGCACACCAGTTCAAAGGTCACGTCTCGGCCGATCGACATCCTTGACGAGGCCAGTATCGCAACGGCCTTCACTGGGGTCGAAGGGGTCGACCTCGCGATTGTCGCGACAGGTCGCCTGCACGCGCCCGGCGGCATACAGCCCGAGAAGTCGTGGCGCTCCCTCAATAAGGCGACGCTCATGGAGGGGTTTGCGATCAACGCTAATTGGACCGGCGCTCGTCGCCAAGCACGTGCTGCCGCTGCTGCCACGCGAGGGCAAGGCCGTGTTCGCAGTGCTGTCCGCCCGCATCGGCAGCATCTCAGACAATCGCCTCGGCGGCTGGTAAGGCTACCGCGCCTCAAAGGCCGCTCTCAATCAGCTCATTCGCACGCTCAGCATTGAACTTGCGCGCCAGCGCAAGGATGCGATCTGCGTTGGCCTGCATCCCGGAACTGTCGACAGTCCCTTGTCCCGCCCCTTTCAGTCGAGCGTGGAACGGCTCTTCACCCCGATGTTCGCGGCGGAACGCTTGCTCACCGTCATCGAGGGTCTCGACGTGACGCAAAGCGGTCAGCTTCTCGCATGGGATGGAAGCACGATTGCGCCGTAAGTGCCAATTAGGTTACAGCGTGATTAGCGCTAACCGCTGCTGTGATCCTTGCCTTCGGCATCTAGGCCCGCCGGACGTGGCAGACTTTGATACGATCCGCTGCAGCGCCGAAACAGGAGCCGTTAAACATAGGGCGGCGTGCGCGTTTGAAATCGGCATAAGAATCGGCGTAGGGCGTGAAATACTGGTTGCGCCTGCCCGGATCAGGCGGCCTTGCAAGCCCGATCACATCTTCGGGGACGGCCAGCTGCGGAGCGCCGGCCAGGGCCGTGGGACAAGGCTTGAGTCGATCGGCGCCGGATGTCGGCAGTCGAGCGGGAATTTAGAAGACCGACCCAATCAGGGGAAGAGATCAATGGCAAAGACAAAATCGGCAACGACCGCCAAAACGGCCTCGCGTAAACCTGCAGCCGCAGCGGCGCCGGCCAAAGCATCCGCCGCAGGCAAGGCAGCCGGCAAACCCGTGAAAGTGGAGCTTGTCACGCTTCGCCAGCTCGCAACCTCGATTGGCGAAGCGCATGGGATTTCGACAAAGCAGGCGAACGAGGTGCTGGCCGGTACCGTTGCCTTGATCGGCGAGCATCTTAAGAAGGGCGTGCGGATCCGCATCGCTGGGCTCGGAACCCTTGAGGTGCGCAAGCGCTCTGCCCGCATGGGACGCAATCCCGCCACCGGCGAAGCAATCGAGATCAAGGCGAGCAAGAAAGTGGCTTTCCGCGCCGCGAAGGATCTCAGCGAGGCGGTTTAGGCGGCGCATGAGCTTGGACCTGCGGCGGCGGTCCTTGCGTCAACCGTGCTGGTCGAGAAACCGGCGGCAGGCTTGGAAATCCTGCGCGTAGCCGGCAGGCAACGGCAGCTTCTTCGTCTTGGCAAGCTTCTCCGCATAAGCGACCATGCGTGCGGTGGGAGCGGCGCGCGTGGCCGCGGAAGTTTCCGGAGCGCTTTTTGCTTTGCCATTGCCTCTGCGCGGCCGTTTTGGTTTGGCCGAAGCCGTCTTGCGGCGTGAGGGGCGCGCAACTGCGGTTTCCTCCTTTGCCGCAGCAGCTCTGCGCGTGCGTCGAGGCTCCCGCTTGGCAGGCGCGGCCGTAAGATCCACGGAGCCACACCCACGCTGCTGCAGCACACCGATCAGCTTTTCTGCCTCAACAGCGATGGCGTCGATCACCCGGCGATGGTCAGCGTTGCCGGTCACCACGGCATCGAGTTGCATCTCCCATTCGGCGGTTGTCCCCGGATCGACGAGCGCAGGCGCCGCGCCGCGCAACACTTCGAACAATTGCAGGCCGGCGCCCGTCGGTACCACCCACTTTCCGTCAGCCGCGAGCAGGTTCTGCTTCTTCAGGCCCTTGATGATCTCGGCGCGCGTCGCCGGCGTGCCGATGCCCTTCGCCTCTTTCAGCCGTTCGCGCACCGCCGCGTTTTCCACGAAACGCCAGGCGTTCTGCATGGCGTCGATGAGCGTGCCTTCGTTGTAGCGTGGCGGAGCCTGCGTGCGCTTGGCGTCGACACGCGGTTCGGTGAGCCGGGCCATTTCGCCATCGATGAGCGGCGGCAGGGTCTGCTCCGTTTCATC
>JBAVVQ010000252.1:0-15824 GCA_049697375.1 Rhodomicrobium sp. | reverse complement strand
CCGCAAGCCTGTTACCGAGGCAATTCTGCATGCCATTGACGATGGCCTGGGGCGTATAGACTTCGCCGTCGCCCAAAATCCTGGCGTAGCTCCGCTGCCGCTCCGAATTCTCCGGCCGCGCGAGCGTATCTTTCCATCCGAGGTAATCCCAATAGCTGACTGGAAAACTCAGCGCGATGACATCGGGCCGCTGAGCAAGCTTATTCAGGAGATGATCAGCCTCCGGACAAGAGGAGCAACCTTGGCTGGTGTAAAGCTCTATCACCGAGGGGTATTTCGGGGAGCTTGCTCCTGCTGCGTGTACTGAAATACTTGCGACTGAGAGGATACCCGTCACTACTAGACCGCCCAGGGACGAGATCTTGGCCACAACTGGCTCCAATGAAAAAATTTCACCGGATAGAGACTTTGTTTGACGCTACTTTCAACGTCCAGTCACGTCTGCTTGCTTTCGCACCGAACTCGAGCAACTTTCCGTCATCTCCTATCCGAAATGGGTACCCTTTCCGAGGGGAAAGCCGCGAAGGAATTCCGCGCCCCCCATGGGCCGCCTGCCCGCCCTTTGGACCTGGGTCAGGCGGATAGCCTGGGAGCCGCCGCACGCCACCGTTAAATGGCCGTCGAGAAGAAGACCGGGTTCGCCCTTTCCGGGGACAACAACCGAGCGCAAGACCTTGACCCGCTCGGCCTTGCCTCCGAGCAGCGCTTCGAACCAGGCTCCGGGGTAAGGCGAAAGCCCTCGGATCATGTCATGGATCTCCGTGCCGGACTTTCTCCAATCGATCCTCGTCTCCTCCTTGGAGATCTTCGCGGCATAGGTTACGCCTTCGGCTGGCTGCGGCGTAAAGGTCAGCTCTCCCTTCTCCAAAAGGGTGAGCGCCCGCAGCATGAGCGACGCGCCCATCAGCGCCAGATGGTCGTGGATTTCTCCGGCGGTGGAGTCGAGACCGATGGAGATGCGATCGGCGAGAGCGACAGGCCCTGTATCGAGGCCCTCTTCCATCTTCATGACCATGACGCCGGTTTCCTTGTCGCCAGCCATGA
Source organism: Rhodomicrobium sp. (assembly GCA_049697375.1). Taxonomy (GTDB): domain Bacteria; phylum Pseudomonadota; class Alphaproteobacteria; order Rhizobiales; family Rhodomicrobiaceae; genus Rhodomicrobium. The sequence goes on along the minus strand of JBAVVQ010000252.1, from coordinate 14,780 downwards.
CGGCTCGTTGCATCGGAGCGGCCCCGCGCCAGCGCGGGAGAAGCGAGCCATGAAGATTGAGACAGCCGAGCGGCGGCGCCTTCAGGATGGCTTTCGGAAGAATGAGGCCATAGGCGACCACAACAGCGACATCGGCGCCGAGGCTTGCAAACTCGTTCTGGACCTCGGCACGGCGAAGACTTTTGGGCGTGAACACCCGCAGACCGGCTTCCTCTGCGAAGCTGTGCACTGGAGATTTTCTGGCTTCCATCCCGCGCCCGGCGGGCCGGGGCGGCTGTGTGTAAACGGCCACGACATCATGGCCCGCTCCGACGATTTCGCTGAGCGTCGGGACAGAAAAATCCGGGGTTCCCATGAACACAACCCGCAGCGTCATGGTTGAGAGCCTCCCTGCGCCTGATGTGATGGAAGGTCGTGTTAAAGCGCCAGTAAACGGCTTTTGCAAGTCGGAAAGGTGGCTCTATAAGCTCTTGACGAGGCTTGAGAGAGCGGAAGGATTCAGCATGACGCGCTTGTATTTACCCGCGGCCGGACTTAGTGGCGCCTTCCGAGGCCGAGATCGAGGTCCGCGCCGCCCCGTTTTTTCGAAGGGGAAAGGCAAATACAGGAGGAGCGAGCGGTGAACCATCCCCGGCCCGGAGTTTCTACCGCGGTGTTTCGAGGAGACGAGGTGCTCTTGGTCCAGCGCGGCAAGCGGCCTTATGATGGCTTCTGGTCTCTTCCCGGCGGCGGAATCCAGCTGGGCGAGACCGCTGCCGACGCAGCGCGCCGCGAGCTTAAGGAAGAAACCGGCCTGCTTGCCTTGACTCTCGCTTTGGGGGATGTTGTCGATGGGATTCTGAAGGATGGCGCGGGCGCGGTGACGGCGCATTTTACGATCATCGTTTTTGCCACGCGCGACGTGGAGGGCGTGCTCGCGGCGGCTTCCGACGCTGCAGCCGCAGCTTTCTTCGGACCCGAAGAGAGAATGCGCCTTCAACGCACGCCAGGGCTCGATCAGGCGATCGAGAATGCGAAACGGGCCTTGGAAAGGGCTAGCCAATGAGATCGCGGGCAATCAAGTCAACCGTCGTGGCCATCATCGCCGCCGCCATGGCCGCCATATCGCTGGCTGCCCCCGCATGTGCGCAGAACGCGGCAGGAACGCAAAAGCAGCACCAAGCGCCCACCCCGCCCAAGGCCGTTACCACCGATGACCGCCCTTACGATGCCCAGCTCTTCCGGCTCGCCGAAATCCTCGGCACGCTGCATTACCTTCGGGAGCTGTGCGGAGCCAATGAGGGACAGGTCTGGCGCGAGCACATGCGCGAGCTGGCCGCAAGCGAAGGGACAAGCGCGCTCCGCCGCGCGAAGCTCGTGGAAAACTTTAACCGGGGCTATCGTGACTATTCGCGAACCTACCGGTCATGCACCCAGCCCGCTATCGTCGCGATCCAGCGCTACATGGAGCAGGCGTCGGCCATCACCGATGGGCTCATCGCCAACGATAAGTAAGGGTTTTACTTAATCCTTCATGCCCTTAGCAGACTCCATCGGCTGAGCAGCCGGGAAGACCGCGGTAAACGAGGCAATCGCCGCGTTCCCGTGAAAAAAGTTTTTCCAATTGTATTGTTCGTAATCGCGAACGTTGATGACCACCGGCAGTTCGCCGATTAGGGTTGAATAGCTCAGGCCAGGCCCGATCGCATCTCCCAGGCTCTCGAAAGGAGTGAGAGCACCCGGACCGGAGTCGCCGGTGACTTGGCGGTAATCGTAACCCACAACCCCGAGCAGGAGGCCGTTGTCGAATTTATATCCTATGGCCCATTCGGCGTGGAATTCGTTCCCCGTTTGATATTGGGTTGCAAAATTCTCGATGCTGGCCATGAAGCCTACGGAGCCGTTGATCTGCAGCTTGGAGTTCTTATCAAAGTAGGTAAAAGCCCAAGCGAGGTCGAGGGACGGCCGGTTGAGCCCGATAATGGGAGAAAAGCCGGTCTCGTAGCGCCCAGTCGGAATAACGCCGAGCAGGTAAATCGTGTGAGAAAAGCTTTCGCCATCCCAGCCGAGCTGGAATTGCATGTTCATATCGCCCCAGCCACCGCCTGAGGTTTCCGAAGTGATTGTACCCCGCGCTCCCGATGCGCTTGCGTCATACTTGACATAGCCCGCAGGCACCGTGACCGACGCGCCAAAATAGCCGTCGAAAAGCTTTCCCTGCGGGACAAGCAAAATATTCGTACTGTCGAGAAAAATATCGGCCTTAACTCCAGCATTAAAGTTGCGGCCGCCGAAATCAAAGTTCCCGCCGACGACGCCAGAGTAGACGAAAATGGCGTCGGTGACATAGACGCCGGGCGGAGGGGTGATGCCGGCTCCAAAAGCGAGGACGCCCAGAGGATAGGAGGTGAAGGCATATTCGGCGGCGCGGCTGGCTGGAGCGCTGGCAAAAAGCCCGCAAGTCAAGGCAAGGGCGCTTATTGCACAGAGACGCGAGCGCCTCCTCATCTTTTGCCCCGCTATCCCGTCCGCTCTCGTGATTTCGAGGGGATTTTTGAACGGCTTCCGCGTATCGCGAGCGCTGCATTGGCCTTTACTGATCAACGCCCGACGACTGCTCTCGGTCATAGCCCGCTCCCTGAGCGCTAGAGTCGAAACGCGGAACGTCGAAGTCTGATGCCATGATTTCTAACAATATTGATAGTGCTTTTTTAACACAGAGGAGCGCGAGTTTGTTTTGAGGGCAAAGCGAACTCGCGCCTCCTCAATTTCAGGGTGACCGGCTAAGAAAATTCCACTGCCAGCTGCAGACCAGAACGGCTCGCAAATGCAAAATCGAGCTCAAGCAAAGTTCGGGGAACGCTTTCGACGGGCACGCATTAACTCTGACTTATTTGCATTGTTGCGTCTCTGGCTGGCCTCAGGAGGAAACGGTGTCCGTTAAGCTGTCGCATCAGTACGCCCCGACCGGCGGCGCCTACTTCATTATGGCATTTCGCTGATCGCAGTTTTCGCCCTATGGATCATAGGCGTGGCTGGAGAGGCGCACGCGCAGCAGCAATCCGAAAAGCAGTCACAAACTCCGGGCGGCAAGCCGAACATTCTTGTTATCTTCGGCGGCGATATCGGCCAGTCGAACGTCAGCGCCTATGGCTACAACCAGCTTCCATATCTCACGGGCAAGGAGCCGCACAGCGCGCGGAAGGAGTTCATCTACTTCAACGACGACGGCGATCTGGTCGCTCTTCGCTACGAGAACTGGAAGCTCGTGTTCGAGGAGCAGCGTTCGCCAGGCACGCTGGAGGTCTGGGCCGAGCCCTTCACGAAACTGCGGTTGATGAAGATGTACGACCTGCGCGCCGACCCATTCGAGAGGGCGGACATCACGTCGAACACCTACTGGGACTGGCTCCTGGATCATGCCTTCATCGCCTACGGCGCGCAGGCTTACGCGGCGAAGTTCCTCAACACCTTCAAGGAATTTCCGCCGAGCCAGCGCGCCGCGACCTTCACCATCGATCAGGCGATGGACAAGCTGAAACAGAATCTTGGCGACTGAGCGCCCCCTCGCGTGCTGGCGTCGTTGCAGCGGGGCCCGCAGATTTCCCTTCAGAGCGCGCGGCAAAGGCCGCACGACGCCACGAGCGCAACCGGCTCGCGCGACGCGATCCGGTTACCGAACAGGCCATGGGCGAACTGCGCAAGCAGCACCGCCCCAAACATAACCAGCACCACGCCCGAGACCTGGTTGATCCGCTTCAGCCGGCTTTCGGTAAGCTTGTGGCGCACGCGAGCGATCAGGTGCGACAGGCTGGCCCACCACACGATGCTGCCCGCCATGATCGAGCCCACGACGGTGACGGCCTGAATCCGATTGTCGATGCCGCCCAGCACCGAAGTGGCGCCGCCGAAAAGCGCAAACAGGCCGAGGATGGCGCCAGGGTTCGTGATGGTCAGGAAGAAAGTCTGCGGCACGATGCTCAAATGCGGCATGATTCGCCATACCTTGAACCGCAGCGTCGGCCGCAAGCATCGAGGCACCATGTTCGAAAGCCGCCTCAGCCGGGCGATATTCGTGGTGGCTGTCGCGACAATCTTCGGCTGCGCGAGAAAGACATTGAGGCCGAAGCCGGTCAGGATAAACCCGCCAACGAGCTCGATCTTGAGCTCATGATCACGCATGAAGCCCGAGATGGCGGAAGCGCCATAGGCCGCAATGGTCGCGATGAGTCCATCGGCAAGGACAGCGCCGAGACCGGCCGCGAAGCCGCCCCAGAAACCGCGCTCCAATGTGCGCTGGATGCAGACGATGTTGACCGGGCCGACGGGGGCGGCGATGAGCAAACCGATGATGAGGCCAATGATGGCAAATCTCGTCGGATCGATGATCGACTGCGCCCACATTGACCTTTTGAGCCCTCGTCTGTGATGCGCGAGAGGCGGCGTCCCGCGCCATCATCGCGCCTAAAAGCGAAAGAGAGGTGCATAGACTCATCGCACCTAGACCCATCCATGCCGTGAAACGGTCATGCGTTGCAACAGGAGACGAATGTGAAAACGTTGCCAAGAGCAATTTTCTTCAACAATCTGAAACGCGTTCGCAACGCAATCTGCGCTTTCGCCGCGTGCCTGATGCTTGGAACCGTTATGTTTGCGGCAACGCAATCGTTTGCGGAAGGGGTTCAGCTAGGGCGCGACGTTTCGAAGCTGCCTCCCGAGACGCAGCGCATGCGGCAAGCCATCCTCCAAGCGGCCATGAGCGGGAATATCGAAGAGCTTCGCATCCCCATCGACATGAACGAACTTCGCCCGATTTTCGCGAAGGACCGTACCGCCGACCCGATCGCCTACCTGAAATCGGCCTCGGCTGACGGCAATGGCCGGGAAATGCTCGCCATTCTTTTCAATCTGCTCACGACAGGCTACGCGATCAAGAATGCGGGGACGAAGGACGAGATGATCGTCTGGCCCTATCATGCCGCCATTCCTCTGTCCGCGCTCACGCCTAGTCAGGAGGTCGAGATCTACAGGTTCTTAACCCCTGCGCGCGTGAAAGAAATGACCTTGGCGGGAAAATATTCCTTTTACAGCATCGGGATAGGCCGGGACGGCGTCTGGCATTACTTCTCGCGGGAATGAGTGGCCGTTCGCAAGGCAGCCGCTATCCATGCACGGCGTTGCTCGCGTGGGAAGCGTCATCCTGAGAAGAGGAAGGCGACGGCGCCTGCGTTGCGGCCGCCTTGGCGAGCGATGCTTGCGGAAGCTCCACTTCGCACTTCTGGCCGCCCAAGGGCAGGCCCGCGCAAGCAACGATGCCTTTCCCTGGTATGGACTGACCGATTTGATCTGCAATCGCAAAGGGCTGGACTTCCGCAAGCGTGCAGGCGCTCAAAGAAACCAACGAGCAGATGAAGAAAGAAACACGGGGCATGTGACACTCCGCGCCGTTGCAAATAATCAGATACTTATAAAATAGCCGATTCACCGCGTCGGCAATGAGCTGAAAATTGTATCGATGTTTTAGACGGAGCCGGAAGCCGTCAGGGCTTGACGGCTTTTCAAAAAAAAAGCCGCGCCTTCATCCCCGGCGCGGCGAAAATCTCATGCCTGAATTTTTTCAATATAACGTATCTTAACTCCCAATTACCACAATATTTTGTGTCGGTGCGACATTTTGTACGCTTGCCTAGTAAACAACCAGGGGAACGGAAGAACACGGTCTTGTGATCGCAGCCCGCCATGGATGAACTCGACAAGACTCTCGCTGACAGTTTTCCCGATGCATTTTTTCGCGTTTTCGAGGCCCGCAAACGCGTATGTCAGGCGACGATGCTGTCGTAAGCGGCCTGTTGCAAACGGTGAACGTCCGGGATGAAGATCTCGCGATAGTTCATCAACTCGATGACGCCCTTGGTTTTCAACCGCGTGATCTGGCGGCTGACCGTCTCGATGGTAAGGCCGAGACAGTCGGAAATCTCGGCGCGCGACAAGGGAAGGACGAAACGAACCTCATTTGGCTTATGGGAAGCCTCACATCCGAGATTGGGAACGCGCTTGGCGATCATGAGCAGAAAGCTGGCGACCCTCTCCTCGGCCTTTTTGCGGGCGAGCAGCAGCATCCATTCCTGGCACGCATCGAGTTCGGTGAGTGTGAACTGGAACAAGCGGTGCTCCAGCCCCGGATGCTCCTTCAAAAGCTTCTCGAAACCGGCGGTCGGAAACACGCAAAGCTCAACATCGGTCGCAGCCTCGGCAAAATACGGATTGTCCTGACGGAAAGCCCGGCCCAGGAAGTCGGACGCGAAAAGCAGGCCAATGATGTGCTGCCGTCCGTCATCGAGGGTTTTGGTGAGTTTCACAACGCCCGAGACAATATTCGCGAAAATGGAGCGCGCTTCGCCTTCTCCCAGGATCATCTGCCCGGCGGCCACGCTTCGCTTTCTCGATAAGCGGTTCAGGGCCTGAATTTCGTCCGGACTGAGCGCGTCGCAAATCGCCTTGTGGCGGATCGCGCAGGTGGTGCAGCGGGTCACGTTTTCGACGTAGGACACAAAACACTCCTCGCTGGCCTGCGGCGCCGCGGCGGTCCGCACCAAGTTGGCGAAAGCCTCTTGTGGCAGCCAGCAAATTTGATTTATATCAAGGGAGCGATAAAGCCGCACCTGTAAAATCGCCTCAAGGCGCGGGATGTTTCCGGGAGATAGCGTCCATGACCCCCACGCCCCACGCCGTCACATTGACGCAACCCTCGACACAAGCGCCCGCAATTCGGCGTGTCGCATTCGATGCCCCTTGGGCATGGCTCGCCGCTGGCTGGAGAGACCTTTGGTCGACCCAGGTCATAAGCCTGACCTACGGCGCAATTTTCGCGGCAGCCGCCTGCGCCTTCGTTTTTCAACTCTCAAGCATCCATGCGCTGCCCCTGATACTGCCGCTTGCAGGAGGCTTCCTGCTTATCGCGCCACTGCTTGCGGTCGGCCTTTACGAAATCAGCCGCCGAAGGGAGAACAGTCAACAAGCTTCCTTTCACGATATGGTTTCGGCTGTAAGGAATTCCGGCGGCCAGCTCGCATTCTTCGGTGTGCTGCTTCTTCTCCTCTATTTCTTCTGGATGCAGGTCGCGTCCCTTCTCTTCATGCTCTTCTTCGGGAACGCGGATATCCCGCCCGTCGAAAACTTCGTCCCGACACTTCTTTTCACGCCGCATGGCCTCGGCCTTCTTGTGGTGGGAACAGCAGTTGGAGCCATGTTCGCCTTGGCCGCCTTCGGCATTTCCGCCATTTCGGTGCCTATGCTCCTCGACCAGAAACTTGATGTGATCACCGCCGTCAGTGCAAGCGTCAGGGCCGTCGATTTGAACCGGCCCGCCATGATCTTATGGGCGGTCCTCATCGCTGGGCTGATTGTGGCGGGTTTTGCGGCGCTTTTCGTGGGGCTTGCCATCGCGTTTCCGCTGATTGGCTACGCAACATGGCACGCCTATCGCGAGCTGACCGGAACAATGGCAGGCTAAGCAAGCTTCGCTAATCCGGCCAAGGATTGTCATCCCGGCCAAGCCAAGCGCAGTGCGAGCCCGATCACAAAAAGACAGGCGCTTCAATCTGTTACGATCCCGGATAAGGCTTCGCCTTTCCGGGACGGCGGTGGCAGGCGGTTCGTAGGCGCTTCCGGCAATGCTGCGTAGGGACGGGCGCTGGCTCTCCGATCACTTACAAGGATACGCCGATCTCAGCGCCGCAATCGCCACCTTCGTAAACGGCTCGTCCTGCCGTTTGGGATTGGACCGGACAAAGAGGTCGAAAATCTGAATGATCTGCACGAGCGTGGTCTCTGGGGGCGTGCAGATTTGCAGGATTCCTGTTTTCCCGCCCTCCACTTTCGTGACGATGAACTGCTGTATGCTCAGAAACGCGCCCCAGCAGGTTCCTGACGTAAAGCTATTGTCGAGTTCGAGCTCGTCCAGATTTTTCGCCGTCTTCGCTGAATCCTCGATTGCCTGGCAACTGGACAGCATCTCGCCCGCGGAAAATTTGTCCTCGGCGCGCGGCGCAGTCAGCGAGGCAAGCAGAACAGCCCCAGCAAAGAGAGCGCGGATCTGTCCGCGCTTTTTGTCCATCATCAAGTTTCCCTCGAACACGCCCCTGCCCCGCTTCCTTTATTGGCGTGGCCGATTTTCGACATAACCGGACCGTTTTCAAGGCAACCTCGCCATAAATTGAAGTGAGCTTCCGTATACGGCTAATACGCCCCGCGGGAAGTCCAGACCCATTTGCTGCGGGCGAAGACAGGACTTCTCGCGGATAAAGCGTACGAGCAACCTATTGATTCTATTACAGCTTATTAGAGGCAGGTTCGCTTGATCGCTCGTGGCTATTGGGACGCCAACTTGCCTCTGGCTGTACTAGAGCATCGCACTCCCGCAGGTGCGAGACAGAGGCCCTCGTTTCGCACGCTGAAACTCTTTGGAAGTAATAGCGTTCTTACTCGGCACGGCTTAGCCGCTGAGTTTGTTCGGAGTGGTTTTTTAGAGGCAGCGCACTTTGAATTTTCAGTGTGACCCAATGTTTTGGCCTTGGCGTTGCCTCCTGATCCTTTTCTTTGTCGCCGCCGCCTCCGGAACGTCGGCGCAGGCCCCTTCGGCCGGACCTCCTGCGGTGGGCGTCGTCCGGGCCGAAGAAAAGCCCCTGACAGAAACCAGCAGGTTCATCGGCCGCATCCAAGCTGTCGGACGCGTCAATCTCGTCGCGCGCGTAACGGGATTTCTTGAGAAGCGTTTCTTCAATGAAGGAGCCGAGGTCAAAGAAGGCGATCTGCTCTACCGTATCGAGCAGCCTCCCTTCAAAGCCGACGTTCAGGCGAAACAATCCGTAGTCGATCAGCTGAAGGCGCAGCTTGATTTTGCGAAGCAGACTCTGGAGCGGGCCAAATCCCTTCTTACCGGCCCAGCCGGTCAGCAATCGACCTACGATTCCGCCGTTGCATCCGAAAGAAGCATGCAAGCGCAGGTCCTGGGCGCGGAGGCGCAACTCCAGCAATCGCAAATCAACCTGAGCTACACTGAAATCCGCGCTCCCATTGCAGGCAAGATCGGGCAGACCGCCATCACGGAGGGCAACGTCGTCGGACCCACGTCCGGCACGCTTTCCACGATCGTAAGCCAGGACCCGATGTATGTGATATTTCCGGTCGCAGTGCGCACTGTGAACGAGCTTCGCCAAAGGTTCGTCCCGCGAGGCGGTTTCAGGGCTGTCCGCATCAAGATCCAGCTGCCCGATGGCCGCATCTACGGCGAGGAGGGCGAACTCAACTTCGTTGACAATACGGTTGCGCCTGAGACCGATACCGTCAACCTCCGCGGGTCCATCGCCAATGACCTGCTTCCGATTTCCAGCGCCATCAACAGACCCTTGCGGGAGCTTTTCGACGGCCAGTTCGTCAATGTCATCCTTGAGGGCGTGCAGCCGGTTATGGCGGTCTCCATCCCGCGCGCCGCGGTCCTTTCCGACCAGCAGGGCGATTATGTTTACGTTGTCGGCCCCGATGACAAGGCCGAAATCCGCCGCATTGAGCTTGGGCAATCGACGCCCGCGACGGCTTTCATCCTCAAAGGCTTGCGAGAGGGCGAACGCGTGGTGCTGGGGGGCCTGCAGCGCGTCAAGCCAGGGCAGCCCGTCTCCCCGTCTCCCGCCTCGCCGCAGCCCTCCGGCGGGACGGCCAATCCATGATCTCCTCAGTCTTCATCGACAGGCCGCGGCTTGCGATCGTCATCGCCATCGTCATCACCCTTGCGGGGGCGCTGGCCATTGCCGGAATCCCGGTCTCCCAGTTCCCGGATATCGTTCCGCCGCAGGTGCAAGTCACCGCGACCTATCCCGGCGCATCGGCGGAAGTGGTCGAGACAAGCGTCGCGCAGCCGCTCGAAGCGCAAATGGTTGGCGTGGACCGGATGATCTACATGAAGTCCACCAGCGCAAACGATGGCAGCTACACGCTTACGGTTACCTTCGATCTTGGCACGGACCCCGACATTAACACCGTCAACGTGACGAACCGGGTGCAATCGTCGCTCGCGCAGATTCCCGCCATCGTTTCGCAGGAAGGGGTTATTACGCGCAAGCGGTCTTCCGCGGTCCTCCAGTTCATGATGCTCTATAGCGAGACCGGCAAGCAGGACCCGCTGTTCATCACGAATTACGCGACCATCAACGTGCTCGACGAGCTGTCGCGCACGCCGGGCATAGGCCAGGCTTCGCTGTTCGGCAAGCTGAACTATTCCATGCGCATCTGGTTCGACATCCAGAAGCTCGTCAGCCTGAACCTGATGCCGTCGGATGTGATCACCGCCATCCAGACACAGAACGTGCAGGCGCCCATCGGACGGATCGGGGCGCGGCCCATTGGCGAGAACCAGCAATTCCAGTTGAATTTGCAAACACAGGGGCGGCTGACCACGCCGCAGCAATTCGGAGCCATCATCCTGCGCGCGAACCCGGACGGCTCGGCGCTTCGCATCCGCGACGTGGCGCGGGTCGAGATCGGCGCGCAAAATGAAGATTCGGAGAGCCGCCTCAACGGCAAGCCCGCGGTCGCCATCGGGCTTTACCTGTCGCCGGGCGCAAACGCCGTGCAAACGGCGGCTGCCGTCAAAACCCGCATGGATAAGCTGAAACAGCGCTTCCCCGAGGGGCTGAACTACACCGTCGTCTACGATTCCACCACCTTCATTAGCGACACCATCCGCGAAGTCTTACGGACGCTCGGCCAGGCCTTCGTCCTCGTGGTGATCGTCGTGTTTCTTTTCCTCGGCAATCTTCGAGCCACGATCATCCCCGCCATTGCCGTCCCCGTAAGCCTCATCGGCGCCTTCGCCGTGCTTCTCCTCATAGGCTATTCAGCGAACACGATCTCGCTGCTCGCGCTCGTGCTCGCCATCGGGATCGTCGTCGACGACGCCATCGTCGTCGTCGAGAACGTCGAGCGGGTCATGGAGGAGGAGCCGGACCTTTCGCCGGCCGACGCCACCAAAAAGGCGATGAGCCAAATCACGGGGCCGATCATCGCGATCACGCTTGTGCTGCTATCGGTGTTTATCCCGACGGCGTTCCTGCCCGGCATCACGGGGCAGCTTTTTCGCCAGTTCGCGGTGACAATCACGGTGGCGATGCTGATCTCGGCGCTCAACGCGCTGACCTTGTCCCCGGCGCTTAGCGCCGTCTTCCTGCGGCCCGGCTCAAAACGCGGCATCATCGGGCGCATCCTTCGCGGCATCGACCTCGTGCGCAATGGTTACAGCGTAACGGTGAGGCTTCTCCTCAGGGTCGCCGTGCTGGCGGTCTTGCTGGTGGTCGGCTTTGCGGGCGGTGCGTATTGGCTTTCGCTTCGGACGCCGACCGGCTTCCTGCCCGAGGAGGATCAGGGCGCATTCTTTATCGTGGTCCAGCTCCCTGACGGCGCTTCGGTCGCACGCACAAGCGACACGACGGCGCAAATCGAGAAGCTCCTGCTGAGCCAGCCGCAGGTCGCCCAAACCTTTTCGGTCATCGGCTTTTCGTTCCTCGATCAGAGCGCCGCCCCGAACGCCGCCTTCATGGTCGTGCGCCTGAAGCCGTTCGCCGAGCGTACCGGGCCGGGGGACTCCGCCCAGGCGCTGATCGCGCGAACCACGGAAATGACGCAGGGCGTCCGGACCGGAAATGTCTTCGCCTTCAACCTGCCGCCCATCATCGGCCTTTCGACAAGCGGCGGCTTCGAGTACCAGCTCGAAGCGCTGGAAGGCCAGGAGCCCGCCAAGATCGCCAGCGTGATGCAGGGGGTGATCGCGGCCGCGAACCAGGACCCGCGCCTGACCCGCGTCTTCTCGACATTCACGGCGAGCAACCCGTCCATCTACCTCGACATCGACCGTGACAAGGCGCAGGCGCTCGGGATCACGATCAGCGAGATCTTCACGACGCTGCAGGCGACGCTCGGCGGCTTCTACGTCAACGATTTCAACCTGTATGGCCGCACCTGGCAGGTGAACATCGAAGGCGTGCCCGAAGACCGGCGCGACATCTCCTCACTCTGGAACATCTACATCCGAAACAGGGCCGGGACCGTGGCGCCGCTGAGAGCGATCGCCTCGGCGCGCATCATCCAAGGGCCGCAGGTCATCTCGCGCTTTAATAATTACCGCTCGGTGACGATCAACGGAAGCCCGAAGCCGGGCGTCTCCTCCGGCACGGCCTTGCAGGCGATGACCGAGATTTCCGGCAAGACCCTTCCCCCGGGCTTCTCCTTTGAATGGACGGGAACCGCCTTTCAGGAACACGAAGCGCAAGGCAAGACCGGCGTCATCCTTGGGCTCGCCGTGCTGTTCGCCTATCTCTTCCTCGTTGGCCTCTATGAGAGCTGGTCCATTCCCATTTCGGTGCTTTTGTCTGTCACGGTCGCGGTCCTGGGCGCCTTCATCGGCATCTATCTGGCCGGGCTGACGCTCGACATCTACGCGCAAATCGGCCTTGTGGTTTTGATCGCGCTTGCCGCTAAGAATGCGATCCTCATCGTGGAATTCGCCAAATAGGAGTATGAGAGAGGCGTGCCGATTGCCGAGGCCGCAGAAGGCGGCGCGCACACCCGGTTCCGCGCCGTGATGATGACCTCGATTGCGTTCATCTTCGGCCTGTTGCCGCTCGTCATCGCCACCGGGGCGGCGCAAATCACCAGGCGCGACGTCGGCACGCCCGTCTTTTCGGGCATGATCGCCGCGAGCAGCATCGGCATCTTCCTTATTCCGATGCTGTACCTCGTCTTCCAAAGGCTTCGCGAGACGATCAAGGCGAGGCTATTCCGAACGCGCTCCCGGGGGCAGGCGGCGGCTGAATAGGCTCCGGATATGCCCCGAAGCGCATTCCGGGGCGACGATTAGCGAAGCACACCCGCGTCCGAAGAAAGCTAGATCGACCCGCCTTTAATCGGAAGCGATTAAAGGCGGAAAAGTTGATCGATTCTAAAGTGCCAGAGCAGCTTATCCGCGTCCAAAAGGACGCGGGCTGCTCTAGGGGTTCCAGCCCCCGCTGCCGTAAGGCCGCGTGATCGCCTCGAGTAAATGGCCATCGGGACTCTGGAAATAGACGCCGCGTCCGCCATCGTGGTGATTGATCTCGCCCGCCCTGGTCTGCGCGGGATCGGCCCAATAGGTGAGCCCTTCCTTTTGTATGCGTCCGAATATCTGATCGAACTCGGCGTCGCTGACCAGAAACGCGTAATGCTGGGGAGCGATCTGGCCGCCCTTTTCCAGAAAATCGACGTTTACGCCGTTTGATGTCGCCACGATCGCGAACGGCCCCCAATTCGCGGGCGCGGGAAGGCCCAGAATGCGCGCAAGGAACGCGGCGGACTCCGCTTTGTTCCGCGACCAGACGATGGTGTGGTTGAACTCGACGGCCATCACGCTCCTCCCCTTTCGAAGCCGCCAAAATTGCGCGCTTGCCATCGAACGGCGCAGAACTGGAGGCTCTTTCTTTGGCGTGATAACACCGCCACGGGCTGACGGTTTCGATGCTGACGGCCCCAGGAAACCGTCCGGGCGGCAATCTTCAAAACGAAACTCCTCATCCTGGCCTTCTCCCGGTCGAACTCGCCTTGGCGAGTTCGCAATCGAAGGCGGTTGGGAGCGGGGACGCCGCTGCCACGCGCACGCCGTAACCCCCTCTCCCATCTGCATCCGCTTCCGGATGCAGAGACTCTGAGTGGCAATCTCGCCAAGGCGAGATTGCGCGGGAGAGGGCTGTGGTGAGGGGGACTCCTCTTAAGAAAGCCCTTCGAAAAGCGCGGTCGACAGATAGCGCTCGGCGAATGACGGGATGATGATGACGATGTTCTTGCCCTCCGACGACGGGCGCAGGCCGACCTCGATGGCGGCGGCGATGGCGGCGCCGGACGAGATGCCAACCGGGATGCCTTCCACACGCGCGACGTGCCGCGCCGTCTCCAGCGCCGTTTGGCTGTTCACCTTCACGACTTCGTCGATGACGCCCGTGTCGAGCACGTTCGGCACGAAGCCCGCGCCGATGCCCTGGATTTTGTGCGGCCCAGGCTGCCCGCCCGACAGCACGGGCGACTCCTCCGGTTCGACCGCGATAAGTTTCAGGCTCGGCTTGCGCGGCTTCAGAACTTGGCCCACGCCGGTAATCGTGCCGCCGGTGCCGATGCCGGAAATGACCATATCGACCGTGTGCGCCGTGTCGTTCCAGATTTCCTCGGCCGTGGTGCGCCGATGGATGTCGGGGTTCGCCGGGTTGTCGAATTGCTGCGGAATGATCGCGTCCGGATGGTCGGCGAGAAGCTCTTGCGCCTTGGCGATCGCCCCCTTCATGCCAAGCGCCCCCGGCGTCAGGACGAGTTCCGCGCCAAGAAGCGCGAGCAGCTTGCGGCGTTCGATCGACATGGTTTCGGGCATGGTCAGGATCAGACGGTAGCCCTTTGCTGCCGCCACGAAAGCGAGCGCGATGCCGGTGTTGCCCGAGGTCGGCTCGATGAGGATGGTCTTGCCCGGCGTGATTTTTCCTGAGTTCTCGAGCGCCTCGATCATGGACACGCCGATACGGTCTTTCACGCTCGCAATCGGATTGAAGAATTCAAGCTTCGCCAAAAGGTTGGCCTTGACGCCCTTTTCCTTGGCGAGCTTATCCAGGCGCACGATGGGCGTGTCGCCGATGGTTTCGAGGATGGAACCGTAGATGCGGCCCCGGCCGGGGGCCCGATTGGTTTTCTGAAGGTCGTTCTCAGCCATGACAGCCTCTGGGGTACTTGTTGCCGGA
>JBAVVQ010000251.1:0-7039 GCA_049697375.1 Rhodomicrobium sp. | reverse complement strand
GACATCTACTCGCTCAAATTGTACAACCTGCCTGCCGCGCCATTCACAGGACCGCAGGCGCTCCGGAAAGGAGTTCTGAGTGCGTTCTTCCGGATACAGCTAGAGCCCTGAATAACTTTGAATTTCTTCACGGATTGCAGGTTTTTCCCTGGTCGCCCGCCGAGGCGGCTCCGAGTTTTTTCCACTGGCTTTTCACAAGCCCCACTACTCGATTGACTCTACTTCTATTTGTAAATTATTAAAGTTGTATCGACCCCCGTGGAAGCAACCTCTAGCGGTACACCCCCGCACCGCTAGGGGTTTTTTTTGGGCTTAGGCTCGGTGCGTTGCCGGGGTCATTGAGGTTCACGGACAAGCAGATCCGGCCCGTGACACCGTTCGACCTGCAATCGCTCGCCGATGCGGCTAGATGACCGCTTTCCATTTCCGCAGCGGGGCATTAGCTTTTGGGAAGCCCTAGCTAGGACAAGGCGGGCGCGCCGAGCCTTTCGGCGGACTTCTTGCGTGCCCGCCGCTTTTGTCTAGAAAAGTCGCAGAGGCGTTGTAACGCTCTCGGCTTTCCCCGGATGCTAAAATCGGGAGTGTGAAAGTGTTGCACGAACACAATGGCGTCGCTTCGATCTTGGCGCCGAGGGAGTTTTCATCTCCGTGCGGTGTTGATCGCGGCTGCCGCTTTTAGCGTGCGGCGATTGATTTCGTCCGCGCTTAAGTTGCTGAATCTTTGGGAGGAGTCATCCGGTGCGCCGAACTGGAGATCGATTCGCTTTTGGAGAACCGGAGCGACGACAGGTACTGCGGCGAGAGAACCAAAGAAGAGGGCGAACGCGAGCCTCATCAAAGATTTCCACGACATACTTATCACCTAACAACAAACAAACAGGTGTGTGGAAAGCGCAGGTTCGATAGGTTGACCGCTTTTAGGGCATTGGATATTCTTTGCTTCCCTTGATTTAGCTTGACCTTAAGGTAACTTTTAAGATAATGAGTTTTGTCGCCAAAATCACATTAAATTGAAGCGTGAATCAGGGAATAAAGACAAAGCGCCCTGAAATTGCCGCAATGTGCGCATTTCGGCGTACACGGTCGACAGCACACGTTTTAGGTGTGCATACTACCAAGGACATCTAGAAACGTGAGGGTTTTTCGCGCTAGCTGACCTGCTTCAGCGGTAAAGCACACCAATGTGGCCGGTGGCCGGAATAATCGAAAAGTTTGAGCATGTCGGCCATGGCGATGGTCGTTGTCTTCGTGTTCACGAGCGGGTGGGCGCTCACGGTCTTTGCCTCTCTCATCCGGTGATCGAGAATGACGCGGACGCTTCTCTTGCGGTCGTTAAAGACTGCGAAGGGCGTGACGCTGCCGGGAAGCACCTGAAGGGTGGCGCCCAGCGTTTCCGGTGACGCGAAGGAAAAGCGGCCGTCCGCCCTGACGCTCGCCGCAAGTTGCTTAAGGTCCAGCGGAGGCGTGAGAAGGTGCATCGTCACCAGGTAAAGCTGTCTGCTCTTGTCTTCGACGACGATGTTCTTGACGGGAAACTCCCATTGGCCGGTGTCGCGTTGCGCAAGGCCTTCGGCGGTGAGAACGGCTTCATGCTCAACCGTGTTGGAAGCGATGCCAAGCTCGTCGAGAAGTTTGAAAAAGGCGCGGTAATCGTTCATTTGAAAGACTATGTGCGGATCATGATAGGTTGAGAGTCCAGCGATGTGTAGCGCCGGGGCGAAAATAATGCAAAGCGCGTTAACAAGACGCCTCTCCCCGATGGCCGCCTCAAATAGCTTTGCTGAGCCTATAAGGATTTTCATTTATTGATTTCGTAAAATAGACGTTGATAATGCCTTCCCTGGGCTGGCGTGAGATTTTAGAAGCGAATCATCGCCTTTCTTCATTTGGTGTCCCATGCGAGATGTCGCGGTAGATTTTCTTCGGCGCGTACGTTCAATCCTCGAAGTAGCCGAGCGGGGCCTCGTCAGGCAGGACGACCTCGCCGCTGGACGACACTCCATGAATGAACTGCTTGAGCAAGATTGGGTGATGCCTCGAGCCGTATCCGAAGTCAGCATTCACTGGAGACTGATCGAGGACTCCCTCAGGACCATTTTGGAAGGTCCGGCTGACGCAGAGTCGCCGACAGAAGAGTTGCAAGCCGCCTGGACTGCCTACCGCGAGATTGAAGAAGTTCTTGCGGCCCCTCAGTGATGGCGTTCACACTAGTGCAGCCCGAGGCAAGTTCGCACCCCGACAGCCGCGAGCGCTCAGGCGAACTTGCCTCGGATAAGCTGTACTAGAACCAATGAGTTTCTAGTACGCTTTATCCGCGGGAAGTCCTGTCAGCCCCCGCTGCATGTGGGGCAGGACTTCCCGCGGGGCGTACTAGGGGTAGACAGCGATTGTCAGGCGGCCCAATTCCAGCGCCGTCGCCGCTCGCAGATTAATTTTAGCTTGGAAGCCAGGTCGGCAATGCGCTCAAAGCCCGCAGCCGCAAGCAGGGCATGCTGCCTAATCCGGGGATCGGTCACCCTTTTGCTGAGCGTGCGCATCTGATTTGCGTACTCATGCCAGAACTCTGCATCGTGTAAGGTGGTCAACATGGCGGCTCCTACTCACGAATTGACAACAGCTCAATTTTTCCATGATTTTATGAAAAATGTCCTGACCGTAGCTGATTTGTGACAGGCTTTTACCGATCATGACCGCACCCAAGGGCAGCACATTCAGCGCAGCCTATAAGCCTTCACTGTATGAAGAAAAAATCGATAAAGACGCCAACTGGCATCAGCGACTGAGAAAGCTTGAGCGCGTTTTCGGAAGGAGAACTGGCAATATCGGCTGTGTCCAACTGTTTGTTGCACATAGGCGATTCTCGACAATGCGGCCGGCACGCAATTTGCCGGGCCATCAGAGTGTGAGACGAAGATACGCCCCATGCAAATGGGGCAACTCAAAGACAGTTGGTCCCTTTAATGGGAAAATAAGCAAGAAACCTTAGACTGCAACGCTATGTTTAAGAGCGAGTGCGGGAGCGTTCAAAATCATGATCGAGTTAGCCTTTATAAAACCATTCGCCTACAACGATCCTGAAACAGGCGACAAGATCGAGATCTCAGTCTCAGATTTTTACACGAAGCTGTCGGTGAACGATCGCGAGTATTTTTTCGTTCGGGAGAATGGCGCGTTCGACGGCGCCGCAACGACCAAACACACAGGTCCTATTTTGGTTTACGCGGCGGATTGAACGGGTCAATCTTTGCCGCTTCCCATTTGCGAGCGCTTTCCTCCGTCCTCGCGCGGCCAACGATAACGAGGCGACCGTTTTCCCAACGCTGTCGGTGTTCATGCTCGCGGCGGGCGGGGTCTCTCGTGACGCCGCTTTGGACAATCGTGTTCCCAACTTTGAAATCGTACGTGTAATAGACCCTTTTTTTCATCCATTGACCTCAGCGTCGAATCGGGCGGCTGGATCATGGCGTGATTCGCGCTCCGTTGGTCAATGAACAATCAGCAATTGCTCCACCTGGTAAAAAGCCGATGCGGGAAACGAGATTTCTAAGGTTCGCTTTAGGGGCGCCATCCTCGGGTATGACCGATCTCGTCGCATCCCAAAACTCCTTAGCCCCCCAGTTTTTCCGGATTATTGTAAGCTTAGATCTCGATGGGGCTTGCCTTGGCGCAATCTTACTTGCCTCGGAAGATCAACATGCAACCCTATCAAGGTTGCTAGCTAATATTCATCGCGCGCTGTGGCTTTAGTACCTCGGTAAATGCGGTTATCGAGGTGGATAATGGTCGATTGCGTTTCCATCAGCACAAGTCATCTCTTTGGGGGCAACCCTATCTACGAACAGCACAGGCTAAGGCACGAATGCATCGTGCAGAGGCAGTCATGGAATGTTCCCACCATCCGGAACATGGAATACGATCAATACGACAATCCGGCAGCCTGTTACCTCGTTTGGCGGGATAAAGCGGGCACGGCGCGCGGCTCTTCCCGGCTTTGTCCGACTGATCGGCCCTATATGCTGCAGGAGATTTTCCCTCATCTCGTAAGCAAAGCTTCGATGCCGAAAAGCTCCCGGGTCTGGGAGGGCAGCCGATTTTGCATCGACTCGAACCTGCAGCCGGAAATGCGCAAGCGGATCATGCAGGAAATCATCGTAGGCTATCTGGAATTCGGGCTCGACCAGGGCGCGATCAACTTCGTCGGCGTCATGTACCCGGCCTATTGGCGAAACATCTTCATCAGCAATGGCTGGGATGTGGAATTCCTCGGTGAACCTCACAGAAGTGAAGAAGGCCACAAGATCGTTGCGGGATCCGTCACCGTATCGAGGGCCGCGCTAGAAAAGGTCAGAGGCAAAACCGGCATTCGCGAAACCGTCTTGAACTACGGCGACGAAATGGAGTACCGGCATGCCGCCTAGCAAACGTGATCCTGAAATAGCTCAAACTGATAATGAGTCGATCCGAGGCATATTATTGGCGTTACGCTATCTTTCCCGTGAAGCCGAAGGCGCGGGTCTCAAGGAACTTGCGAGAACGCTAGAGGAGGCGGAATTGAAATGCGATCGAAGGACTGAGAATACCCGGGAACCTTCCTAGCCCTGCTCTTTATCAAACAATGCAAAACAATCGAGATCGGCCAATGTCTTTACGTGAATCCCGCTTTACATCGCAAGAAGAGACCGACGATTGTTGTTCGGGCAAACCGCGCGCTCCCGGAGATAAACTTGCGGATGCCCTGCAATCGCAAATCATCAACGCGTTCGAGGGCGCCATTTACCAGGGCATGCGCCCCATGGATGCGCTCGCCGTCATTCTGTCCTGGATGTCATCCGAAATGACACGCATCCAGGCAGACCAGGCAAAACGGTCGTTATGGTAGAAGCGCCTGGCTACTCCGTGGCGATTGTCGGCTCCTGCCCCATCTCGGCGCGGCGCCGATAGAGGCCCGCAAAGTCGATCGGGTCGTGAAGCAGCGGCGGGAACCCGCCCTCGCGCGATAGATCGGCGACGAGGCGTCTGACGAACGGGAACAAAAGCGCCGGGCACTCGATAAAGAGGACCGGCTGGATTGCTTCTTGAGGAAGATTCTTGAGGACGAAAGCGCCCGCGTAAACAAGTTCGATGTTATAGAGGACGCCCTCGTCGCTTTTTGCCTCGCCTTCGAGGGAAAGAGCGACCTCATAAGCATCCTGCTGGAGATTGCGGACCTGGACGTTGAAGTTGATCTGAAGGTTGGGGTTTTTCCCCGGCCCGCGGAAAAAGCGCGTCGCATCCGGGCATTCGAAGGAAAGGTCCTTGATATATTGTCCTACGACATTGACTTGGGGAGCCTGGTTATTGTCCGGACCCGGCTTCGGGGTGTTGCCGCCATTCGATCCATTGCTTGCAGACATCGTTTCAATCTCCGCCATTTCTGATTGGGCTTTGCGTGCATAGGTGCGACTTCGCCGCAGGCGGCGCGCTCTCTCTGGAGCGGAGCTAGCATGGCGTACCGTGAACTGCAATGCCTTCGGGACCCTAATACAGTGTCGTCCCAAGAAATGCGCCCGATTGCGCCCTCCCTTTATTTCGGCTGCACAGACCGATTTCCGCCCGGCGTCCCGGGTGGCGGTATCACCGGCGTGCTGTGCGGATCGGGGTCCGGCACAGGAACCGCGATGCCTGGATCCACTCCGGCGGGCGGATGAATCACGCCGCTATTGCGGTCGAGCTGCTCGCCTAAAGTTTCTGCCGGCCGCTTATCCTGCCCCGCGGCGCGCGGATCCTGCGGAATGGCTTTCGGCGCCTCCTGCGAAACATCCGCTTTCAGCGCGTTTGGAGCAAACGGCAATAAAATCATAGCGATAGCCACAAGCTTGCGGTGAAGCATTGACGGCCCACGGGACGAGATTGCAGCCACAGCGTGTTCCTCGATTTCCCTTCGGAAACCGATTGAAGCGCCTCTGGTTCCTCCCAAGAAGATCATTCTGCAGGCGCAGCGGCAAGTTGCGTTCGCCCACGAGAGAGGAGCCAGGTTGCCAGCGCGCAGGCAAAGATGACGGCGGCGATGGCGGCGGCGGCCATGAGCACCTCCCCAAAGCCGCCAACGCGATGAAGAGCGCCGATGATCGGCACAGCCATGCCTCCGACCGTAAAGCCAATGAAGAAGCGGACCGAATAGATGCGGTTACGGAATTCGTCCGGTACATAACGGCCGATCATGGCGTCGTTGACCACCACCTGCCCGTAGATTGCGGCCGTCACCAGCGTGAGCCCCAGCGCCATCGGCAAGCCAATGGTTGCCGCCGCGATAACCAATCCGGAGAACTGCAGTAGCGCAAGCCCCACGAAGATCACAGGCAATTCCAAGCGATCGACGAGTCGTCCAACGAGGATTTGCGTGAGCGCGCCGCAGAAAAATATGCTTGTCGTGAGCCAGCCTGTCACTACGAGGGAAACCGGAAGGCCGAGGCGCTCGTCGATAACCTTCGGCATCGCAATCGTTACGATGTTGAAGGTCAGCCCACCGGCGAGAATGGCCGTCATGAACAGCGTGAGCAGCCAGATCACGCGCTTGCGGTCGAGGTTCAGGGTGTGGCTGGCGGTTCCTTTCTTCGCCGTCGCCCGGTCGTCCTTGACGAATAGGACAAATGCGATCCCGGTCCCAATCAGCACTGCGCCGGGCGCCAAGAATGCTGCACGCCAGCCAAACGAGGCCGCAAGCGCCGCCGTTATCCCCGAGGCAAGCGCCGCGCCGATATTGCCCCACACACCATTCACGCCAAGCGCGCGGCCAAGCTGCCTGGCGTTCGCGACGATCATCGCGCTGCCGATGGGGTGATAGATCGCGCTGAAAACGCCAAGCAGGAAAAGCGCAATGGCAAGCATGGGGAATGAGGTCGAGACAGCGACGAGCAGGCAAGCCGCCCCATATCCGAAAAAGAACGCTGTCAAAAGCGCGCGGCGGCCAAAGCGGTCCGCGAGCCACCCGATCGGCAACGCAAAGAGCCCGAAAGCCACGAACGCTCCGGTGGAAAGCCAAAGCAGTTCGCCATAATCC
>JBAVVQ010000250.1:0-2846 GCA_049697375.1 Rhodomicrobium sp. | reverse complement strand
GCAAGAATACTTCCTGGCGAGGGTCGGGAAGCCTGCAGGACACCTCTATTTTGCGACGGAAGAAAATCGCGTTACGCTAGCAGCCTGTCGGACTGGGGTTGGGGAGCAGCGGCGTCATGACAGCGCCTTGCAGCGGAGCTTGCGCATGAGGCCAAGCACAGGCGGATGAACCGCCGCTCAGGCGGTCTTGAGGGAGAACATCCGCTTCACATTCCAGGCCATGGTCACAAGGCTCCACTCACCGCGCACATTTTCGAGCCCGCGCAAGAGAAACTGGCGGAATCCGAGCGCGGACTTGATGATGCCGAAGACCGGCTCGGGCGTGCATTTGCGCTTGGCGTAGAGCGCTTTGCCTTCGGGCGTTCGCAGGCGGTGAGCCATGGCTTCAACCGGCGTTGGGTTTTCCGGCGCGGGCGGCGCGCCGGCGAACCGCTCGCTCAAGGAAGGGTGATGGTTCTGCCGGCCGGGCGCGATGAGCGGCTCGATCCCAGCCTCTGCACAAGCGTTCACATTGGCCTCGCTGAAGTAACCGTTGTCGCCGAGCAGCGTTTCGGCCTTGCCCAACTCTTCGGGCAGGGCGCGTGTCTTGGCGAGCATCGGTTCGAGCTCACGCTTATCGTTCGGGGCCTGTGTCACACAGTTGGCGACGACCAGGAGGCTGCCTTCCGCCACAGCGGCTTGGGCGTTGTAGCATTGCTCGAAGCCGCCGCCTGAAACCGGCATGATGCGCGACTCCTCGTCCGTCAGATTGACCTGATCGCTTGGCAGCGGCCCCTCCGCCGGCGGCGCGGGCGGTTTGCCGCCAGGCTTTTTGCCTGTCGCCTTCTCCTTGGCCGCGCGGGCCGCGAGCTTGGCTTCGTGCTCGGCCAGTTCGCGCTCGTAGCGCTCTTTGGCGCGCGCTTCGATCTTGGCTTTGGCTTCGGCGATTTTCTTCAGCCGCTCCTCGCGGCGCGCCAGCTCCTCCGGGATCGACATCCCGTCGGGAACATCCGCCTGATCGGCGGCTTCGGCCTTTGCCAAAAGCTCCGCAACCTCAGCCTTCAACTGCGCCTCGATCTTGCACGCATGCTCATAAGACAGCGCGCTGTGCTTGCTGGCGTTGGCGTGGATCTTTGTGCCATCCAGGCCTACCGTCCCCAGCTTCAAAAAGCCCATCTCAGCCGCCAAAAGCAGAACCTTGACGAACAGCGCCTCGATCTCCTTCAAAAAGCGCCTGCGGAAGGCGGCGATGGTGTCGTGATCGGGATTTTGGTTGGCCGCAACGAAGCGGAAGGCGATCGAGTCGTACGTCGCCCGCTCCAGCTTGCGGCTTGAGAACACGCCCGTGGCGTAGCCGTAAACCAGAAGCCCAACCAACAGACAAGGATGGTAGCTGGCCGAACCCGAGCCGCGATAGGCTTTGCTCATCGCCGACACATCCAGATGTTCGACGACATCCACCACAAACCGCGCCAGATGCTCTTCCGGCAGCCAATCATCAACGGACGGCGGCAGCAAATAGGCGGTCTGACGGTCGATCGGGCGGAAATTGCTCATGAGGGCGCAGCCAAGCTTGAGAATCAATCGCAAGAGGTTGCCCTATTCAAATGGCAAGGTTAAGTCCGACAGGCTGCTAGCTGCCTGGACCCGGATCTTAGGAGAAAGCGCCTTGCCGAGAGGTTAATTGTAATAGGGGCAAAAGTCCGGGCGCGGGCGTTCGGCAGGACTCACAGCGGACTCATTTTATGATTCCCGTGGGGTATGACCGAATCGCCCCGCGATATTTCCGGGCTTTGCCTCGAAGAGCTGAAGGCGTTGCTGCTGCAGGCTTTGGAGGAGGTTGCCCGGCTTAAGGCAGAGAACGCCGCGCTGCGCGAGGAGATCGCGCGGCTTAAAGGCTTGAAGGGACGCCCGAAGCTCAAGCCCAGCGGCATGGAGAAGGCGGCGGAGTCAGCCAGCGCGAAAGGCGGCAAGCGCAAGGGACGCCGCGGCGCCAAGCGGGCGGCGCTCGCCATTGACGAGACCCGCATCCTCAAGCCGGACAGCCTGCCGGACGGGGCGCGCTTCAAGGGCTACGAGGACTATGTCGTCCAGGATATCGTCATCATGCCGTGGACGGTCCGCTACCGGCGCGAGCGCTGGCTGCTTCCGTCCGGCGAAACTGTGGCCGCCGCGCTGCCAAAGGGCGTCAGCAGTCATTTCGGGCCGAACCTCAAGCGCTTCGTCTTAAGCCAATACCACCAGGCGCAAGTCACGATCCCGCGCCTGACCGCGCAGCTGACCGGCTTGGGCGTGGAGATTTCCAAGCGGCAGATCGTGCGGCTCCTGAGCGGCAAGCAAGATGCTTTCATCAAAGAAAACATCGACGTGCTGCGTGCAGGGCTTGCTTCGGCGTCCTGGCTGAACGTTGACGATACGGGCGCCAGGCATAAGGCCCGGAACGGCTTTTGCACGCATATCGGCAATGACTGCTTTGCGTTCTTCGCAACCACCGGCTCGAAGAGCCGGCTGAATTTTCTCGCGTTGCTCAGGGCCGGGCGCGACGAATACGTCATCAACCCGGCCGCCCTTGATTACATGCGAGAGCATAAGCTGCCCCTGGCGATCATCGCCCGCTTTGGAGACGCGGAGCAGCGCTTTGCCGGCCGCGACGCCTTCATGGCCCATCTGCATAAACTCGGTCTCGCCGATCTGAAGGTCCAGCCCGATCCGGTCCAGATCGCAACCGAAGCCGCACTATGGGGCTCGATTGCCGAACAGGGGCTCCTGGACGGTACAGTCATCGTCTCCGATGGCGCTGGCCAGTTCAGGATCGCAGAGCATGCGCTCTGCTGGGTCCATGCGGAACGCCTCATCCACAAGCTCGA
>JBAVVQ010000249.1:0-9870 GCA_049697375.1 Rhodomicrobium sp. | reverse complement strand
GGACTATGTCGCGCTCGAACTTCATCTTAATTGGCGCAGCAAGAGCCTGCCCATCACTGCGCCTGGGGTCCGGCCATGAGCCAGACGAACGCAGCGCTTTCTATTGCAGGCTCGGATTCGTCGGCGGGGGCCGGTCTTCAGGCCGATCTCAAGACGTTCTCCGCTCTTGGCGTTTACGGCGCAACAGTGGTCGCGGCGGTGACCGCGCAAAACACGCTCGGCGTCACGGCTGTGCATGTCATACCTGGAGAGATCATTACGGCGCAGCTCGACGCCGTGTTCTCGGATCTCTCGATCGCCGCTGTGAAGACCGGAATGCTCGGGAGCGAAGAGGCCATCGTCGCCACGGCCTCAGGTATTGGGCGCTGGGCGCGGGACATACCGATTGTGATCGACCCCGTGATGGTGTCGACAACCGGCAGCCGCCTCCTGGAAGCGGGCGCTGAAAAAGCGCTGGTCGAGCGTTTGATCCCGCTCGCCTCTTTGATCACGCCGAACTTGCAGGAGGCCGCGGCGCTTCTCAATCTGCCCCTTGCCCGGAGCGAGGACGAGATCAAGAACCAGGCGCAACGCCTCCTCGCGCTGGGACCCTCCGCCGTACTCGTCAAGGGCGGTCATGGCGAAGGCCCGGATGCGACCGACATCTTTTTCGATGGCGCTTCCTTTCAGTCTTATTCCGCGCCAAGGATCGCCACGGCAAATACGCATGGCACCGGCTGCACGCTCGCCTCGGCCATCGCCGCCTTTCTTGTACGGGGCCTCCCGCTTGAGCGGGCGATCGCTGAAGCAAAGGCTTATCTTCATGAGGCGCTTGAGCACGCGAACGAACTCGCCATCGGAAGAGGCTCGGGGCCGGTTTCTCATTTTTATCGGCATCGAAGAGCGGTGTAGGCGAAAAGGCCGCGGGCGCGAAGTTCTTTTTCGCCATCGGGCGCGTGGAAGCGCAAGCTTGTTATGCGCACCTTGCTCTTCTATTTGTCGCCTATGACAACCCTTTTCGATCGCCATGACCCTGTCGCGGAAGCCCCCGCTCTCTTGAAGCCCTCGCTTGCGGGCATGACAAAGGCTCAGCTTTCGGCTGCGCTTGCCGAGGCGGGCGTGCCCGCGAGCCAGATCAGGATGCGTGTGGCCCAGCTCTGGAACTGGATTTATGCGCGCGGCGCTCAGGACTTCGCTGACCTCACCAACATCGCGAAAACGCTGCGCGCCGATTTTGGTGCGCGTTTCACGCTGGCGAGGCCGGAAATCGCAGCCGAGCAGATTTCGGAGGACGGCACCCGCAAATGGTTGCTCCGGCTTGCGGCGCAGCGGCCGGGCGAGCGCGCGCTCGAGATCGAGACCGTCTACATCCCCGAGCCGGATCGTGGAACGCTCTGCATATCGAGCCAGGTTGGCTGCACGCTGACATGCACCTTCTGCCACACGGGCACGCAACGTCTCGTGCGCAATCTCACGCCTGCGGAAATTATCGGGCAGATCCTTGTGGCGCGCGACCGGATCGGCGATTGGCCCGGCGCGAGCGCGCCTGCGGACAAACGCGGCATTCCCGAGGCGGAGCGCAAGATCACCAACATCGTGCTGATGGGGATGGGCGAGCCTCTTTATAATTTCGAAAACGTGAAGGACGCCCTCGCCGTCGCCGCGGACCCCGATGCGCTCGCCTTTTCGAAGCGCCGCACCACGCTTTCCACATCCGGCGTCGTCCCGATGATCGAGCGCGCGGGCGCGGAAATGGGCGTTATGCTCGCCATCTCGTTGCATGCCGTTCGCGATGAGCTGCGGGACGAGCTTGTGCCGATCAATCGCAAATACCCGATCGCGGAGCTGCTCGCGGCCTGCCGCTCCTATCCCGGCCTCTCCAACGCGCGCCGGATCACATTCGAGTATGTGATGCTGAAAGGGGTGAACGACTCCGTCGCCGACGCCAAGGAACTCGTCCGGCTGCTTTCCGGCATTCCTGCGAAGATCAATCTGATCCCGTTCAATCCGTGGCCGGGCACGCGGTATGAATGTTCCGACTGGGGGCAAATCGAACGCTTTGCTGACATCGTTAACCGGGCGGGCTATGCAAGTCCGATTAGAACGCCGCGGGGCCGGGACATCATGGCGGCCTGCGGACAGCTGAAGTCTGCGAGCGAGAAGCTGAAAGCAAGCGCTCTGCGTGGGAACGCCGCAGCAAGCGCTTGAAGACGGAATCGGAGGAGCGATGAGCCTTTACCAAGTCGTGCGCATTGTGCTTGGCGTTGCCCTCTCCGGCGTAATCGGCTGGATTTCTCTCCTTGCTTTCAACGCGTTGAAAATCTGGCAGCAATTCGAAGCTTTTGAAGCCGCAGGGTCGCGCGGGGCCGATCTCGGCATGGCGCCCTCCGCCATAGAAAAAGCAATCAACACCATGCAAGGCGGGTCTGCGGTTTTTCTCGCGGCTGGTATTGCGGGTGTGCTGCTCGGAGAGGTTTTTAGAACACGGTCTCTGGTGTTCTACGTCGGCGCGACGGGAGCCCTGACGGCTCTCTTCGCCGCGGTGTTCTGGCGCGAAGGCGGCCCATTGGGCGCTGCTCCGGCCGCTTCCGCGCTCGCCATGGCCGGGTTTGTCGCAGGCGGCATTTATTGGATGATCGCAAGCCCGTCTAATTCGCGAGGCTGAAAAGATCGCACTGCGCTCCTGCGACGCACCGGTGGGATCGCCTCGTTTCCTCCGCATTTTGGTTTAAATTTAAACTTCAACAGAGCAGATAATCACTCCTTCTGAAGTGAGGGTCATAACGCCGGTCGCGCGGGTGATACGGCATAGGGCGCGCGAGCCCTAAGTGATTATGTAGAGATCAACGTGGAAGCTGGAACACCGAGGTGCGTTTCTGGAGTAGCCTTGGAATAACTTCTGCCTCCGAACGTTGTCATCGTTCGACCCCGCTCCCAGCCAAGCGCCCATGCTTTCCCCAATATAGCAAAAGATCTCTTTACCTTAATCGACAATAACGCCTGCCTGATGTGGATTTTTAAACACGGTCAAAATTTTTTCTTAGCATTGCCACAATATTTTTTTACAAAGCTTTTGTCACGTGTATTAGAGGGCTGAGTTATCATGTCGGAGTCCTGGCGGAATATCCTTGAGAGAGCGGCCGAGAATCTTTCAATTGACTTGGATCAAATGGCCGGCCCCGCTTTTAGTCATGCGCAGGCAGCAACGCCCGGGCCGCGCCGGCTTTCTCCGCAACTCTCCTTCGCAGAAAGCCGCGCGCTGCTCGCGCAGGAGCTGCAAGCCTTTTCACCCCAGCCTCAGAAAGCGCCGCCAGCAGCGCCAAGGGTGGCGCCCGGCGCGGCGCTCACTGTTCCTGTAAAGGCGTCAACGCAGAAGGTTCAGCCTGCCCGCACGCAATCCCGAAAGAGAACGCCCTGGCTTAATATCTTCGCAACCATCTTGTCCGCCGTAATCACGGGAGGCATGACCACCTATTTGCTTCTGGCTCACGGAGGGGTTGGAAAAGAAAGGGTGTTGGCCTTGGCCGCATACGTCGATCACGGTTTTGGCGCTGCCGCAATGGCGAATAACCGTGCGGCGCCCGCCGTGTCCACGAGCGCCGCAGCCGTCGCGAACAGATCCACCGAGGACGCTCTTCTGGAGCGCGCATCCTATCAGTTGAAGCATGGCGATGGCGACGGCGGGCGTGCGGTGTTCGAAGCCCTTGCGAGCCATGGAAGCCTGCGGGCGGCATTCGCGCTTGCCGAGAGTTACGATCCCGCCAAGCTGTCGCAACATAGCGGTTGGAGATTGAGATCCGACATTCGCTTGGCGCGCCGGTGGTACAAGAAGGCATCCGAGCTTGGCAGCGTTGCTGCATACGAGCGGTTGAGGGATCTCGAAAAAAGCGCATCCCTACAGCAAAAGGCCGCAAAACTTTAGGCGGCTGCGTGGCCGGCATATTGTCGTCCCGGCCGGCAAAGCGCGCTTAAAGCCATCGATCATTCACGGAGTTTGCGAAAGAAGTCGCGAAGGAGCGCCGCTGACCGGCCTTCTCCAATGCCGCCGTAAACCTCCGGCGCATGATGGCACGTCGGCGACGAAAAGAAGCGGACGCCATGCTCCACGGCGCCGCCTTTCTCATCTGCCGCTCCGAAATAAAGCCGCCTGATGCGTGCGAACGAGATAGCCGCTGCACACATCGCGCAAGGCTCAAGGGTCGCATAAAGGTCGTAGCCAGGGAGGCGTTCGCTTCTGGCGGCAAGACACGCTTGCCGGATCGCGATGATTTCCGCGTGTCCCGTCGGATCGCTTGCGGCGATGATGAGATTGTGCCCACGCCCGGCTATTTCGCCGTTCGGGGCGACGATAACGGCTCCGATAGGCGTCTCACCAAGCTGCGCGGCGCGCTCCGCCTCGCCAAGCGCTTCTTCCATGAATGAGTTGTGTTTCACCTGCTCAGCTTAGAGCAGCGGCGGCGCATTTTGCACTCTGTAAAATGGCGATAGCACACCTGCCAGTTGTCTGAAGCTCACGCCTCCGCAAGCGCCAGAACGTCTCTCGCAGACGTCATGCAATCGGCCAGCGTGTGCTTGTCGAGATGGCTGAAGAAAGCTTCACGCGCGCCTTTCAGCACGCTTCTCAGACGGCAGCAGGGAATCAGAGTGCAATTCCCGCCCTCCCGGAAGCATTCGGCAATAGCCTGTTCCCGTTCCTGGTGGCGCGCCACCTCGCCCACGCGAATGTCATCGGGAGGTTTCGCGAGCATGACGCCGCCTTTGACGCCGCGGATGGTTCGCAGAAAACCGGCATCCGTCAGCGACTGAACCACCTTCTGCAAATGGTGGCGAGAGACACACAGCTCACGCGCGAGGAGTTCGGTGCTGAGATGCCGCTCCGGCTCAGCCGACAGCCTTATCAATGTTCGCAACGCCAGATCGGTCGAAAACAGGAGCTGCATTGTCGCCCTCGCTAAATTGGTATTGACAGTACCACATTTTTGGCGTCAGTTAAGTGGTATCTGAAATACCAATTTAAGCCGGCCTTGGAGATGCGCCATGCCCCGTACCCTTCAGTCTTCCTCCCCAGTTGGTGATAGCAAGAGGGCCGCGCCGCCTCATAACTACAACACCGGCGAACTCATCACCTACATCATCGAACGCTTCCACAATAAGTACCGGCGCGATCTGCCGCGCCTGGTTGTTCTTGCCCGCAAGGTCGAGAGCGTGCATGTCGACCACCCCGAAGCGCCAAAAGGGCTCGCCGACTTTCTCGACGAGGTGGCCGAGAGTCTTAACGAGCATATGCAGAAGGAGGAGCAGATCCTCTTCTCAATGCTGAAGAGCGGCGGCCATCCCACGGCCAGCCGCCTTATCGCGATGATGCGCATGGAGCATGACGATCACGCGAGCAACCTCGATAATATCCTGGCGCTGACGAACGGGCTGAAGGCCCCGGAAGGCGCCTGCGGTTCCTGGCGCGCGCTTTATGAGGGGCTGGGCGAACTGCAGGCAGAGCTGAAGGAGCAAATTCGCATCGAGAACGAGGTCTTGTTCCCCCGTTTCAGCGAATAGCCCCCTCGCCGTTTTCGGCGTGGCGGACGATCCAAGAGCGCAAACCCAATTCCCGGCGCTTTTCGGGCGCGGCGGGTATGCGATTGTCAGCCGCGCCGCTCGCCTCCCTCAAGCGCTCCCGGCGCTGTGGCAATGCCAGACACCCGAGCGGCAAAATCCATGGCGTGACTTTGTATATCCTGGATGCCCGTCGGCATCGGATTTGCTGGCGCCGCAGTCTTTCCGCGCGGATGGCGTTGGTCGCGCGAACGATGGTTCATTGAGCCGCACAAGACGCATCCTCTATGTACTGTATCATGGCGGCATGCGCGTGCTCCTCATCAATCCTCCCTTCCAACCGGTCACCACCCGTTATGGGGTTGGGTCACAAACGCCGCTTGGATTGCTTCTTGTTGGCGCCACGATCCTTTCTCGGGGACATGAGGCGCGCCTTTTAGATGCCGAGGCGCGTCAACTTGGCATCGAAGACCTTGTGAAGGAAACTGCAGCGTCGCAGCCCTCGGTCATCATGACAGGCCACGCTGGATCGACCGCTGCGCATCCTACGATCATGCGCATGGCCCGAGCGCTAAAGGAGAGGCTCCCCTCTATCCCCATTGTCTATGGCGGGGTTTTTCCGACCTATCACGCCGCGGAAATCTTAAGAGCCGAAAGCGCCATCGACATCGTCGTGCGAGGCGAAGGCGAGGAAACCGCCGGTCATCTTATTGAGGCGCTCGCTCAAGGGTCTTCGATCTCTAATGTTCGAGGGATTGCCTATCGCAAGGGCGGGGAAGTTCGGGTTACAGCGCCGGCGGCGATGATAGCAGACCTCGAAGCATATCGGCCCGCTTGGGAGCTGATCGAAAATTGGGATCTCTATCACTGTTGGGGGCTCGGCCGCGCCGCTGTGACCCAGTTTTCGAGAGGATGCCCGCATCTCTGCACCTATTGCGGCCAAAGGGAGTTTTGGACGAAATGGCGCGTTCGTAACCCCAAGACAGCCGCCCGCGAAATCGCGTGGCTTCACCGCGAGAAAGGCGTAAATTTCGTCGATCTGGCGGATGAAAATCCAACATCGTCGAAGCGCCTTTGGAAGAGCTTTCTGGAGGCTCTCATCGAGGAGAACATTCCAATAAAGATCTTCGCAACGATACGGGCGACAGATGTCGTGCGCGATGCTGATATACTATGCCTTTATAAACGAGCGGGGATCGACTGCGTTCTCATGGGGATTGAGACGACCGATAACGCAACTCTGCTCAAGATTAAAAAGGGATCCACGACCCGTGATGATCTCGAAGCAATTCGCTTGCTTCGCCGCCACGGCATTCTGTCCATGGTTGGACATATCGTGGGGTTCGAAGAGGAAAGATTTCGGACCTATTGGCAATCCCTCAGGCAACTTCTCTACTACGATCCCGATCTCCTCAACGCCATGTATGTAACTCCGCATAGCTGGACGTCCTTCTATCGGGACAATTTGGACCGGCCTGTCGTCCAGCGCGATCAATCGAAATGGGATTACCGCCATCAAGTGCTCGGAACGCGCTACTTGCGGCCTTGGCAGATCTTTTTAATGGTAAAGGCCACAGAGGTTATCATTCAACTTCGCCCGCACGGTCTATCGCGCCTCTTGTTTTATCGGGATAAGGCTCAGCGGCGAGCGCTGCGATGGTGCTACCGCTATGCAGGCCGCGTTTGGTTCGCTGAGATTTGGGAATTTCTTTTTCGAAGCGCCGTCCAGAAAGATATGCGGTTGCGGCTGGGCGAACACGCTGGACCAAGTCATTCGACGGCAAATACAAATGAACACAATGGAAGGACAAGCCGCAAAACAAGGCCGGAAGGTTTGTTCCCCTCCCGCCTTGACACGACAGGGGAAGGACCGGGCGATCATCGTCCGCTCCCCACCTGAAATCGTCAAAAGTTACGAGACGCCCACCAGAACCTGGAAGTCCAAATGCCGGCAACCTTGGGACGTTGGCTAGGACTTGACGGCTTCCTTCATTTCAAGCTGGTCTTTCAGATCCCGAAGGATTTCGGCGGCCTTCGGCGCGGATGGCGCCGCTTCAGCCGCCGCCGGTTCAAGCGCGGGCCGCAATTCCTCGCGCTTCACTTCTGACGCGCGTTCCTCTTGCTTGAACTCGATCAGCTGTGTTCTGGGCGTCAGCACCTGGCTCGCCCGAATGTCGCGCGGCGCATCCATATCCTCGGTGTAAGCCCCCGAGCGGAACAGCGTCTCGATCGACTTGGCCACAATGCGCGTCGTCCGCTGGGCCTGCTCCTCCCCGATCATCTGCTGGGACTGCGCGTCCTTGATCCGCGCGACGAATCCAGCCGCCATCATCGCGATCTCGATCTGGTAACGGAAATTGTCCTCCGCCGCATATTTAATGCGATCCCAGACATTGATCAGGAGCGAGTTGATGTCTTCCATGATGGGGCTGGCGCCGAAGAAATCGAGTGACTTGGCGCTACCCGAGTCGATGGAGCCGATGGAGAGGTTCACCCCCGCATCGATATGCAGGGCCGAAAGAGAGGAATACAACTCATCCATGGAGCGGATGACATTGATGATGATCTGCGGATCGGTAAGCGACCGTTCCTTTTCCGCGATCAGCACGCGAACGCGCTTGACGTCACGCTCCGTCCCCTGGCTGTCGGTGATAATGAGCTCGCCCTTGTCCGTTTCGCGCGTGAGAAGCTCGCGCAGCTTCGGCATGACGAAGATGACATTGTAAGCGCCGACGTCCACATCGGAAATGAGCTTGCGGTTCACCGCCTGTTCGCCGTCGATGAGCCCGGACCAGAAGCCGAGATCCAAGAGCGGCGTCAACCCGAAGAACGTCATCAGGTCTTTTTCTTCCTCGCCGAATTGCTGATAGTGGCGCGTGAACTCATTATATGCGAGAAGGATACGCTGCGTGCGGTTCACACTGTCAGCTTGCTGTCCGGTTCTGGCGACGCGCAACAACTCACGAATTTGCGCGGCATGAAGAGCCTCGCGCAAACTGTTCACGGCTTT
Source organism: Rhodomicrobium sp. (assembly GCA_049697375.1). Taxonomy (GTDB): domain Bacteria; phylum Pseudomonadota; class Alphaproteobacteria; order Rhizobiales; family Rhodomicrobiaceae; genus Rhodomicrobium. Next base: position 1,331 of record JBAVVQ010000249.1, on the reverse strand, counting down.
GATAATTCTCTCGCGCCGCATGTAATGGTTCTCCTTCCCCCTTAGCCCGAATCACTTCGCGCTTTGCGGATGCTAGCTCTTTTTATTGGTTGTGATCATGCCTGCACTCAACGAAACACCCGAAGATGGGAAGCCAAACGGCGAGCGGATTGCAAAAGTCATTGCTAGATCAGGGCTTTGCTCGAGACGGGACGCCGAAGTCTTGATTGGGGAAAAGCGCGTGTCCGTGAATGGCGCGGTCATAGAAAGCGCCGCGCTCGATGTTTCGCCTTCGGATAAAGTGCTTGTCGACGGGAAGCCTCTCGCGATGCGGGAGCCGCCCCGGCTTTGGCGCTATCACAAGCCGAAGGGCCGGGTGACGACGCACAAAGACCCCGAGGGAAGGCCGACCGTCTTCGACGCCCTGCCGGAGAACTTGCCCCGGCTGATTTCGGTGGGCCGGCTCGACTTCAATACCGAGGGCCTTCTCCTTCTCACAAACGACGGCGATCTCGCGAGGCATCTCGAACTCCCTTCCACGGGTTGGGCCCGGCGTTATCGCGTTCGTGCTTTCGGGCAGATCGAGCAATCTAAACTGGATGAGCTTGCGGCAGGCTTGAGAACGGACGGCGTGAATTACGGCCCGATCGAAGCCACGCTCGAGCGCGAGAAGGGCGACAATGTCTGGATCACGCTCTCGATCCGGGAAGGCAAGAACCGGGAAGTCCGCCGGATCATGGAGCATCTCGGGCTCTCCGTGAACAGGCTCATCCGCGTGTCCTTCGGGCCATTCATGCTGGGCGATATCGAGCCTGGTCAGATTGAGGAAGTGAAGACCAGCATTCTGAAGGATCAGCTGGGGCCGCGCCTCGCCCGGCAACTCGGCGTCAAGCGGCAGCCTGTGCGCGAAGAGCGGAGACTTCCGCCGGCACGCTCGAAGCCGACCTATCTGCGCCGGAAACAGGATGCCGTCGAAAAGCCGGAGCGTCTTCGTGAAGAACGCCCGATGAGGCGGCGGCGCATTTTGGCTGATGGAGGCGAAGCCGCGACGGTTGAACTTGTTCCCGATAAGAAGTGGCGGGCGGCTCGCTTTGAACGAAGCGGCGAAGGCGGTCCCGGACTGGGCGCCCGTCGATCAGGCCGTGATGATAGCAAGTATAGGCGCGGAGAAGCGAGGCCCGGCGACGATCGTGTAGCGCGCCGAGAAGACCGGCCCAGCCAGAGCGCGGGAGAACGGCCGCGCTGGAAATCGAGCGCTGACCGAAGCGGCGAAGGCGGTCCCGGACAGGGCGCCCGTCGAGCAGGCCGTGATGATAGCAAGTATGGGCGCGGAGAAGCGAGGCCCGGCGACG
>JBAVVQ010000248.1:0-3425 GCA_049697375.1 Rhodomicrobium sp. | reverse complement strand
CTAAGTTGAGAGAAGTTGAAAGGCTTTAACCTGAGCAGGAAAAAAGGAGCTAAAGCCTGACATTATGCGTACCACAATCGCTGCCATCGCATCATGTCGGGGATAACCCCTCGCAGATGTCCTTTTTTCTGACAAGTGGAATGGGGCGGGGCTTTCATTGCCTGAGCTATCCTCGAAGGCCCTTCATACCTGCGACGGAGGCAGCGCAGATCCCTTCTCCATAGCAAGCAACCAGCCCTGGATGCCCATCGGTTGCGCCGGCATGCTGGTCGCCAAAATGATCTGGGATTTTGCCCGGATTGACTACATTATATTGCGAAATTTTGGGAAGCTTCGGTAAGGAGACGGCACCATGAGCGCTGCGAGCGGCCAGTCCACAGAAGATCTTGCCTCCAGCTTGCTCGGCGCCAAGGGGGGAAGCGGCCTGGAGGCGTGCTTCGCGCCCCAGAACGTCGCCGTCATCGGGGCGACCGAGAAGCCCGGCAGCATCGGCCGGACCCTCGTGCGGAACCTGATCAGCAGCCCGTTCGGTGGGACCGTTTTTCCGATAAATCCGAAGCGGCGTAGCGTGCTGGGGATTAAGGTCCACCCGCGCGTCGGAGCCGTGCCCGACCCGATCGACCTGGCCATCGTGGCCACGCCCGCACCCACAGTGCCCGACCTGATCGGCGAATGCGTCGAGGCCGGAGTTCGGGCGGTGGTCATCATCTCGGCCGGGTTCAAGGAGCTCGGGGCCGAAGGCGCAGCGCTCGAACGGCAGATCGTGGAACAAGCGAGGCGCGGCGGGATTCGGGTCATCGGCCCGGACAGCCTGGGGGTCATGAGCCCAATGACTGGCCTGAACGCCACCGTCGCCAGCGCCATGGCCAAGCCAGGCAAGATCGCATTCCTCAGTCAAAGCGGGGCCCTCGGCACCGCAATCCTCGACTGGAGCTTACGAGCCCACGTCGGCTTCAGCGCCTTCGTCTCGGTTGGAGAGATGCTCGATGTCGGCTGGAGCGATCTCATCGATTATCTCAGCAACGACATGCATACCCAAAGCATTCTCATCTACATGGAATCAATCGGCGACGCGCGGTCGTTCCTGTCGGCGGCGCGCGAGGTGGCGCTAACGAAGCCGATCATCGTCATCAAGCCCGGCCGCACCGAGGAAGGGTCCAAGGCGGCGGTGGCGCACACTGGGTCCCTCACCGGCAGCGACGACGTGCTTGACGCCGCCTTCCGCCGCTGCGGCGTGTTGCGCGTGGACCGGATCTCGGAGCTGTTCAGCATGGCCGAGATCCTTAACACCCAACCGCGGCTCAGGGGCCCGCGCCTAACGATCCTGACCAACGCGGGCGGCCCCGGAGTGCTCGCCACCGATGCCCTGATTGCCCGCGGCGGCGAGCTGGCCCCCTTGGCCGCAGAGACCATCGAGTCGCTCGACCGCATTCTCCCGCCGCCCTGGAGTCACCGCAACCCTGTCGACCTGCTCGGCGACGCCAGCCCCGACCGCTATGTCCAGGCGTTGGAGGTCGTCGCCAAGGACCCGAACACCGACGGCGCCCTGGTGATCCTGACGCCCCAGGCGATGACGGACCCGACCCAGACCGCCGACAAGTTGAAGGCCCACTGGACAAGCACCCGTAAGCCGGTGCTGGCCAGTTGGATGGGGGGCGACGAAGTTGCGGCCGGCGAGTCGATCCTGCGGCGTGCGGGCATTCCGACGTTTCCCTACCCCGACACCGCCGCCCGCGCCTTCACCCACATGTGGCGCTACAGCCAGAATATCCGCAGCCTGTACGAGACACCGGTGCTTGCCGGGGCTGAGGACGGCGGCGCCGACCGCGCCGCGGCGGGGGAGCTGATCGCCTCCGTCCATGCCTCAGGGCGGACGCTCTTAACCGAAGTCGAATCGAAGCGGTTGCTCGAGTTGTACCGCATCCCCGTCGTCGCTACCCAGGTCGCCGCCTCGGAGGAGCAGGCCGTCGCCCTCGCGGAAGAACTCGCGCGCCCCACGGTTCTGAAGCTTCATTCGCAGACGATCACGCACAAGAGCGATGTCGGTGGCGTGCAGCTCAACCTGTTGAACGCCGAGGCGGTGCGCCGGGCCTATCGCGCAATCGAACAGTCCGTGAGCCAGCGCGCCGGCGCCGAGCACTTTCTAGGGGTGACCGTCCAGCCGATGGTCGAGCATAACGGCTACGAGCTCATCCTCGGCTGCAGCCCCGATCCGCAATTCGGCCCCGTGCTCCTGTTTGGAGCGGGCGGACAACAGGTCGAACTGCTCAGGGACAGCACGCTGGCCCTCCCGCCACTGAACACGACGCTGGCGCGGCGGATGATGGAGCAAGCCCGGATCTTCCAATTCCTGCAGGGCATCCGGGGCGGTCACGCTCCCATCGATCTCGGCGCGCTGGAGCGGCTGCTGGTCCGGTTCAGCGGGCTGGTGGTCGAACACCCCCGGATCAAGGAGATCGACATCAACCCGCTGCTCGCCTCGCCCGGGGGGCTAATTGCGCTCGACGCCCGGGTGATCCTACATGGCGCGGAGGTCGATGCGAACCAGCTGCCGCGCCCCGCCATCCGCCCCTATCCCACCCAATACGTCATTCCGTGGGCGCCCCCGGAGGACGGCGCACCCGTTGTAATCCGCCCGATCCGGCCCGAGGACGAACCGCTGGTGGTGCGATTCCACGAGAGGCTGTCGGAGGATTCCGTCTACCTGCGCTTCTTCCAGGCCTTGAAGCTGAGCCGTCGCGTTGCCCATGAGCGGCTGACCCGAGTCTGCTTCGTCGATTTCAACCGCGAGATGGCCCTTGTGGCTGAGTCCAAGAACCCCGAAACCGGAGACCATGACATCATCGCAATCGGCCGTTTGAGCCGGGTGTACAATAAAAACGAGGCCGAGTTCTCCCTCGAGGTCCGCGACGCGTTCCAGCGGCGCGGGCTGGGGACCGAGGTGCTCAGCCGGCTCCTCGCCATCGGCCGCGACGAGCGGATACACTGTATCAGCGCGGTGATCTTGCCCTACAACCATGGCATGTTGCGCGTCTGCGAGAAGCTCGGCTTTCGCACTGTTTTGAATGACGACGATCGGTTGATTTACGCCAGGCTGGAGCTTATCGATACGGAGAAGTAGAAGGACCTGTTCCTGGCCGGGTTGGAGGCAAATGCGACGCACGTCCCTCCCGGCCCCATGCCCGCCAGGAGCGAAGTCATTCAGCCCTGGATGCTGATTATGATGAATTTGAACAGTAAAGTGAAATCTTTTATTAAAAATTTATTTGCTTCACTTTTCATTGCTCCTGCGCAAAAGTGTAATGCCGAAGCTTCTTTGGCGGAGGTGCAAGCAAATAAGCGAGGCGCGTCTGGACAGCTTAAGCCAAGTGTGCTTGGCTTAAGTTGCGAAGCTCACGAATGGCGTTCCGGTTGCGCACGATCAC
>JBAVVQ010000247.1:0-6407 GCA_049697375.1 Rhodomicrobium sp. | reverse complement strand
GCCCGGAGGCGCAACGCTCGGCTCTTCAACGCCAAAGAGCCGCTCGATCCGGCGTTTCAACCCGTCCATAGCGAGATAAATCACCGGCGTCGTGTAAAGCGTAAGAAACTGGCTTAACAGCAAACCGCCGATGATGGTGACGCCAAGCGGAGTCCGTAACTCAGACCCTGGGCCGCTGCCGAGCACGAGCGGAAGCGCGCCCAGGAGCGCCGCAACCGTTGTCATCATGATCGGACGAAAGCGAAGCAGGCAAGCCTCCCGGATCGCCTCGGATGGCGCCATACCCCGGTGCCGCTCGGCGTCGAGCGCGAAGTCGATCATGATGATGGCGTTCTTTTTCACGATGCCCATCAAGAGGATCACGCCAATAAGCGCAATGAAGGAGAATTCCATGCAGAAATATTCGAGAGCGAGCAGCGCCCCGATGCCGGCGGAGGGAAGCGTCGTCAGAATGGTAAAGGGGTGAATGAAGCTTTCGTACAGCACGCCGAGGATGATGTAGATCGTCACCACCGCGGCCAGCACGAGAAAGGGCGTGCTTCTCAGCGAGGCGTTGAACTCAGCCGCGGCGCCTGTATAACTGCCGACAATCGAGCTTGGCATGCCGATGCGCGCAGTTGCATCGGCCACAGCCTGGACGGCGGCGTCGAGAGAGACACCGGGCGCAACATCGAAGCTGATTGTTGCGGCGGGGTATTGCTGCACGTGGTTGACGGAGAGCGGCGCAACGGTCCTCTCGATCGTTGCAAAAGACGAAAGCAGAACCTGCGCCCCGCGGCCTTGTCCGATGGCAGGCACGGCCGTGATGGACGATCCTGTCGGCCCGCTACTCCCGCTGGAAAGGCCCGTAACCGAATTGCCCGTAGTGGAATTGCTGATGGCGTTGCCGGGAACGTAGATCGACCCTAGCGCCGCAAGATCGGTCTGAAATTTCGGATCGACCTCAAGAATAACGCGATACTGGTTCGACTGCCCATAGATGGTCGACACCTGCCGCTGCCCGAAAGCATCGTACAGCGTATCATTGAGCGCCTGCATCGTGACGCCGAGCCTGCCCGCGATAACGCGGTCAGTGTTGATCATCACGGCGTTTCCGTTTTCCTGAATGTCGGAGGAAACGTGGATTAGACGCCGGTCGTCCTTGAGCTCGGCTTCGAGCTTCTTCGCCCAACTGGAGAAGCCTTCGCGGTCGAGGCCGACGAGCACGTATTGATATTCCGTGCGGCTCCGCGCCGTCCCGATCTGAATATCCTGGACGATCTGAAACGTCGTCGAAATGCCGGGGATGCCGCTCGTCGCCGCCGTGAGCCGGCGCATGATCTCGGATGCGCTGACGGCGCGGTCGTTCTTCGGCTTCAAGGTCAGCGCGAAATGCGCGACGTTCGGCGTCGCATTCGTCGTTCCGACGCCGACCACTGAGACAACGCCGAGAACATCGGGGTCTTTGCGGATGATTTTTTCGACGCTGTTCTGAAGTTCATTCATCCTGTCGAACGACACATTGGCCGCGGTTTCCGTCTCGGCGGTCAAGAAGCCCGTATCCTGGTCAGGCAGAAAGCCTTTCGGGATGGCCAGATACATCGTGATCGTCAAAACCAGCGTCATCGCGGCCACGATCAGCGTCGCAGCCCGGAACCGCAGCACGATATCGAGCGTGATCCGGTAGAACGCGTTAAGCGCGGTGATAGGCGCTTCCGCGAGTCCCGCATACCAGGGCGCTCCGTTTCCGTGGCGGGGAACGCGCAAGAGCCGGCCGCACATCATCGGCGTCAACGTCAGCGAGATCACCATCGAGGTGAGCACCGCAATGGTGAGCGTCAGGGCGAATTCGCGGAATAGACGCCCGACGATGCCCGACATGAAGAGAAGAGGGATGAAAACCGCGATGAGCGAGACGGTCAGCGACACGATTGTGAACCCGATCTCGCCTGCGCCCTTGTATGCAGCGGCCATCGGCGTCTCACCGCGCTCGATGTAGCGCATGATATTCTCGATCATCACGATGGCGTCGTCGACCACGAAGCCCGTCGCAATGGTCAGCGCCATTAGCGAGAGGTTATCCAGGCTGAAGCCCGCAAAATACATGATGCCGAAAGAGGCGATCAGCGACAGCGGCAGCGTCACGCCCGCCACAATGGTTGTGCTCAACGTCCGAAGGAACAGAAGAACGACCATCACCACAAGGACGACGCTGAGCACGAGCGTAAACTGAACATCCCGTACGGACGCGCGGATGGTGCCCGTGCGGTCAGCCACGACCTCCGCCTTCACGCCCGCAGGCAACGCAGCCTCAAGCTTTGGCAGGGTTTTCTTAATGCGGTCGACGGTGCCGACGATGTTGGCGCCCGGTTGGCGCTGGATGTCGATAACGACGGCAGGCACGCCATTATACCGCGCCAGCACCTTGTTATTTTCCAGCCCCGCGATGACCGTTGCGACATCCCGCAGCAAAACAGGCGCGCCATTGTTGTAGGCCACTACTATGTCTTCATAGGCCTTGGCGGTTTCGAGCTGATCGTTGGCGCCAATGAGATAGGCCTTATCCGATCCGCTGAGAACGCCCTTCGAGCCGGTGACGTTGGCGTTGGCGATGGCGGCGCGCAGCGTCTCAAGCGCAAGCCCATAGGAGGAAAGCTGCAACGGGTTGGCCTGGATGCGGATCGCGGGCCGGATATTGCCTTGAATCGTGACGCGGCCAACACCCGAAACCTGGCTAAGCCTTGGGCTCATAAGCGTATCGGCCAGATCGCTCAGCCTTTCCATGGAAAGGCTAGTCGAAGTCAAGGCGATGGTCAGAATAGGCGGATCGGAAGGATTAACCTTCGCGTAAACAGGCGGGTAAGGCAGGTTTTGCGGCAATGTGCCGCCCGCGGCGCTGATCGCGGACTGAACGTCCTGGCCGGCGGCGTTGATGTCCCGGTCGAGGTTGAATTGAAGCGTGATCTGGCTTAGCCCTTGCGAGCTTGTCGAACTCATGCCGTCAAGTGAGGGTATCTGCCCAAGCTGGCGCTCGAGTGGCGCGGTTACGAGCCGAGCCATCGTATCCGCGTTGGCGCCGGGAAGCTGCGTCGTGATCTGGATGACGGGGAAATCAACCTGCGGGAGCGACGATATCGGCAGAAATGAATAAGCAAGCGCGCTGCTCAGCAGCACCGCGACGGCGAGGAGCGAGGTAGCGATAGGGCGCGCGATAAACGGCGCGGAAATGCTCATGGCCTGCGGGTGCTCTCAGTCGTCGATGCTTCCGCCTGTCCCCGCACGGGCTTCTTCCAGGCTCCGCTTTGCTCCCCGCCCGGAACATCCCCTTCCATCGACGCCTCTTTCCTATGGCGCCGGCGTTCCGGCTTGCCTTCCTTGGCGCCGACTTCGGAGGCCTTCTCGCTGTTGTCGCTGGCGGGAGCCGCGCCCGCAGACGGAGCACCCTTAGCCGAACCTGAATCGAGTTTTATCTTCGAACCATCCTGAAGATTGGCGAATCCGCTCGTGATAACGGTATCGCCCGCTGCGACGCCCTCCCCGATAACCGACTGCTTCTCACCCTCTTGCACAACCTTCACATAAGTGAGCTTCGCCGTATCTTCTGGCGTGGCGAGATAAACATAGCTTCCGTTCGCGCCCTGCTGGATGGCGACCGAGGACACGACAATCGCGTTTTCGAGCGTCTTGAGCTTCAGCTTCACATTGACGAACTGGCCGGGCCAGAGCCTGTTCTTATCATTCGGGAAGATGCCTTTGATCTTAACGGTGCCGGTGGATTGATCGATTTGATTGTCCAGGACAAGGAGCGTCCCTTCACCGAGCAAGCCTGCGCCCGTGACAGCCTGCAAGGGCACGGGACCCTTTTCCTGCGCCTCAAGGACGCCCGCCACCGTGTTCTCCGGCAATGTAAACACAACTGCAATCGGCCGGAGCTGAGTTATGGCCACGATTCCGGTGGCGTCCGTCGCGCTGACGAGATTGCCCTTATCCACGAGCCTGATGCCCGTCCTGCCGCTGATTGGGGCCCGGATCGTCGTCCATTGCAGGTTCGTCTTGGCGTTGTCGATCAAGGCTTGGTCGAGTTTCACCTGGGCTTCGTTTTGATGGACGGTCCACCTTGCGGTATCGGCCTGCTGTTGCGTCGCAGCATTGGTCTTGACGAGGTCTGAATATCTTTTCTCGTCCTGACGCGAATTGGCGAGGAGCGCTTCATCTTTCGCCTTCTGCGCGATGGCCTGATCGTAAGCGGCTTGATAAAGAGCGGGGTCAACGACCGCGAGGACGTCGCCCTCCTTGACATCCTGCCCCTCCTTATAGGGAACATCGGTCAGGCGGCCGCTCACTTGGGTGCGCACAATCGCCGTGTTGAAGGCTTGAACGGTGCCAACGCCGCTTAAGTAAACGGGAACGTTGTCGGTCCGCGCCTTTTCCGCAAGGACCGGAACCGCCTGGCCCTCCCGGCGGAATGAGCCATGCCGCCCCTTGCCCGGCGCGCCCGTCATCCCTTGCTGCGGCCCTTCAGCCCCTGCCTGTGGCGGGAAAATGCGATCCTTGTAAACGAAAGCGATCAGGCCGCCCGTTACAAGCAAAAAGACGAGGTAGGGCAGAAGCCTTCTCATGGCACCCTTGCTTTTAATTCTATAACAGATGCGACTTCGGCGATCGCTGCGTCACTTGGCTTATACCACCCTCCGCCCAGAGCCTGATATAGGGTCACCGCAGCCTGAAGGCGAGCTTGCCTGATTTGCGCGTACGCGATTTCAGCCGTAAATAAGGTTTGTTCCACTTGAAGAAGCGTAGTCACATCGATGATTCCGCCCTTCAATTGCGCCTCCGAAAGCTCGAAAGCGCGTCTTGCAGACAGCACCGCTGCGTGCTGCAGGCGCTCCTGTTCAGCGTCCTTGCTGTAAGCGATCAACGAATCTTCGACGTTCTGGAACGCTGAAACGATAGCCTTGCGGTAATCCTGAAGAAGTTCGCCATAGGTTGCGCGCTGGAAGTCGAGTTGGGCCTGCAGCTGATACTCGTTCGTAATGGGCTGCGTCACGCTGACGGCCGCATTGTAGAACAGGCTTTGCGGCTGGAATAGGGACGCCAGCGCCACGCTTTGGAAACCACCATTGCCTGTGAGCTGAATTGAAGGAAACATCGCCGCCCGCGCCGAAGAGACATCGAATTTCGCCGTCGAGAGTTGCGCCTCCGCGCTTGCGACATCGGGGCGGCGGCACAGAAGCTCGGACGGCAAGCCGGTCGGGATAGTAGGGACCGCAATCGAAAAAAGTTTGTCGCCTTTGTAACTGAAAAACTCAGGCGCCGTGCCCACAAGGACGGCCAGCGCGTGCTTGAATTGCGCAAGCTGCCGCTCTAGCGGCGGGATCGTGACTGCAATATTGTCGACAAGCGTCTCCTGTTGCGCCACATCGAGGCCGCTTGCCGTTCCCGCCGCAAAGCGGTCGCGGATCGCTTTTAATATGCGTTTGGCTGCTTCCAGGTTTCGCTTCGATATGTCGATCTGCTCCTGGGAGCCGATCGCCTCGAAGTAAGTATTTGCAATACTGGCGTCGGTCGAAATTGCAACGGTGGCTGCAGCGAAGCTTTCATTGTACTGGTTTGATATGGCGGCATAAACGAGCGCGCGGTTCTGCCCCCAAAAATCGATTGTGTAGCTTGCGTTCAATTGAGCGATGACCGAAGTTGTCTTGAAGGCTTGGCCGCCGACACGGGTCAGGCTTTGGCTTGCCGTGCCGTTCGCCTGGATGAGCGGAATAAGAGCCTGTGTCGCGATACGGACTTGCGCTTCGGCCTCCTGGATGCGGGCGATCGCGGCGCCGATGTCGAAGTTGAACCCTCGTCCCAGCTGGATCAACTCGGTCAGCTTCTTAGATTTGAAAACCGCGAAATCATAAGGCGACGCCGCCGGCTTCGATGGATTCGCGCTCTTGCCGATATAGGCGTCCGGAACCTCGATCTCCGGTGTGGGGACGTGCGGATTAAGCAAGGTGCAGCCGCCGAGCAGGAAAAAGCCCGCCAATCCCGCTATTCGGGATCTGCGCCAGTTGGCCCGTCGTGTCCGGTTATGTCGCGCGATAGCGCTTCGCATGCCCGCCCGATTTGAATAAGTTCTTGTCCCAGCTCTTCCCACCTCCGAACAAAGAGAATCGCTGACATTAGGATGCCTCGAATTGTGACTGTTAAGGGGTTGGCTGCCTCAGACGCCACCGCAAAAAGTGTAACGATTTGCGGCTCCCCGCCGTCGCTGGGGAGACGTGCTCTTTAAGCACCAGATTAACTCGCGGGAGCTTTAACCCGGATTTCTCACCAAGGTGACGACGGCGAACGTCTCTGTTCTAATCGCGCCTTTTCAGGGCTGTGCTGGCGCTCGATAGACGCGATTAAACGCCGGTTTGGAAGAACCGGCGTTTAGGGCG
>JBAVVQ010000246.1:0-2167 GCA_049697375.1 Rhodomicrobium sp. | reverse complement strand
GGCCTGGCAACACACCGCCCACGCCATCGGCTTTCTGCCTGCGGGCCGGAGCGGAACGCAAACCATCGTCGGGGTCGGCGAGGCGCAGGCGGACGCTTCTCTCAAAAACGCGCGCATCAACGTCGCTCTCAATATGCTGCGGGTCGCCGATTATCCCGGCGCCGGCACGCACCGCATCCTGTTCGACTTTTACGCCCGCAACCAGGTCCCGGGCGCGAGCGAGGACCTGCATTTCAACTCGGCCTATCGCGCCCGGGAGGGTGAGCGGGCGGCGGTGCGCGGCTATCCGATCTTCGTCGGCCTCGGAGTCGGCGCGGTCGGGGTCGCCTTTCACTTCCACACCGTCAACGTCAAGAACGACGAAGACGAAGCGTTTCTCGATTTCCTCGACGGCGACGCCTTCAAGGCCGGGCTGAAGCTCGTGACAACGGCGCAGCCCGCGATTGCGCCACTGTCCGGCATGGCGCTCGCGCTGACCAAGAGCATCGCGCAACGCAATCGCAACGTCTCGGTGCAGGACTGCTATGTCGGCCTCGATTTCGCCGGCACGGCGATGGGCGCGCGCCTCGCTGTTGGCGACTACATCGCCGTGCAGATCCCCGACAAATTGCAGCGCGTTTGGGATTGGGAGGACTGGATCTACGACCCCCGCGCCGGCCTTATCGTCTCCCGCGCCGGCCCCAACGCGCTCATCCCGTACAATTACGTGGTCTTCGGCGTCAGCCACTACGAAGGCGACTGAAAACCACTGGCGGGAACACCGGCGACTAGTTCATCGATTTCCAACTTCGAATCGGATCATGCGGCTTGGGCGAGCTTGTAGGACCAGGTGTGAACGACGGGATCGCGATTGAATACATCCATGGCGGCCATCATGCGGTCCTTGAGTTCAATGCTTGGATGCGGATGTGGCGCAGCGCCGAGCGGGCGAGCTTGGAGAAGAAGCCCTCGACGAGGTGGAGCCATGAGCCATGCTTGGGCGTGTAGCCTAGTCAAACACTTTAAAAAAGCTTTTTCTTACCTGCTTAAATTTGTCGTGTTTAGTGCTGTTTAAATATTGACAGAGCTATAGACTCTTTAAATCGACTGCTCTACCTTCCTTTCCGCTCGTAGCGGATGCGTTCCACTTCGCTTCGCGTCGCCAGCTGCTTGCGTCGGTCATAGAGCTGGGTCGTCCGCGGGTCTGCGTGTCCCGCCATGTGCTGGGCCGTCTCCCGCGCCCCGCCGTTTTCCAGGTAATTGGTGATCCCGGTCGCCCGGAAGGTATGGCAGCCGATCTTGGTCGCAATCCCGGCAGCCTTTGCCCGCCTCTGCACCATGCGAAGGCGTCCTTGCGGTCAAAGGGGCGTTCCGAAAGGACCCCTGTCTTCCCGTTTGACGCCCGGAACAGCGGGCCCTTGGGCTCCCGGCCGATTATTTTTCTTGAGAATACTGGTTACTTGTATGTTATATTGCCCGATGCTACAATACGGCTAGTTATGATCGAGCGAGAGTATCCGTTCCTTAATAAGGCCATGGAGAGTTTGATCGGCGCTGAGAGCGAGTTTAGCAATCAGCGCTATAATAATACTGCGAATCGCGCCTACTATGCCTGCTTCCAGGCGCAAATTCATCCGAAAATAGCAAGACATAAAGGACGTTATGTTACGCGACCTTGAGACGGCCGCTGGACAACGGTCCGACATGGGCTCCCGCGCGCCTATTTAACTTCATCGATAGGGGATCTCGGGAAGCCCCAAAGGAGCGAGACTTCCTGTTCGGTGTATTCCTCGTCTTTCGGGGCGTTGACGAGGGCGCTGCTTAGAGGTATGAGGTCGAAAGCGTCTAGCTTGCTTAATTCAAGAAGATGGTTAAGTTCTGACAGTATATTATTTCGCGCCTCATCAAGGCTGTCCATGTCATCTAGTTTGCGACGTCTTATATTACCATAAAAATCTGGCTCGCTGGTTAGTATTTTACTTGGATAAAAAGGATACTTCGACGTTTTATCGGCGTAAGCCTCGTGAAAGGCGACCACTATTCTTCTTAGATCGTCAAGTAATTGCATAACGTGCACAAACGTAGTTTTGAATACTGGGAGTCTGTAATCGTTCACCGTTGGAAACGTGGAAAGCAATTTTCCAGAGCGAGAGTATAAACTACCCGTGTTTAGGGCCGCTATTGTATC
>JBAVVQ010000245.1:0-6518 GCA_049697375.1 Rhodomicrobium sp. | reverse complement strand
CGCGCAACCTTGCAACAGCTGGATGAGCCGCTCACGCTATCGAAGCGCGTGCCAATTCTTGAGAATTTCGGCTTTGACGTCATCTCGGAGCGAACCTTTCAGCTTACCCCGAAACTTGATGGCGAAGCGCGGCCCGTTTACCTGCACGACAGCGAATTGCGCCTGACTATGAGCGGCGGCGCCGACCTTCTCGCCCGCCGCGCCAATCTTGAGGATGGTTTTCTCGCGGTCTGGAGCGACGCAGCTCCCAACGACCGTTTCAACGGCTTGATCCTGGCCGCGGGCTTGAACTGGCGGCAAGCCGCTGTTTTGCGGGCTTACGCCTCCTACTGCCGGCAGTCGAGCGCACCATACAGCAACACTTACGTTTCTCGGGTGCTGAATAAATATGCGAACGTCGCCGCGGATCTGTTTGCGGTCTTCGACGCCATGTTCAATCCGGCGAACGGCTTGACCGCCGAGGAACGAGACGCTGAAAAGGCCGGGATCGGCGCTCGCATTGCGTCGGAACTCGATAGCATTCCGCTACTCGACGACGACCGGATTCTGCGGAACCTCCTGACGCTCATTAACGCCACTCTCCGGACCAACTTCTACCAGCACAACGACAAGGGCGCCCCGGAAACCATTACATTCAAATTGAGAAGCCGCGACATCGAGTGGCTGCCAGCGCCCAAGCCGTTCGCCGAGATCTTCGTCCATTCGCCACGCTTCGAGGGCATTCACCTGCGGGCCGGACCGATTGCTCGAGGCGGCCTGCGCTGGTCGGACCGGCAGCAGGATTTTCGAACCGAGATTCTGAGCCTTGTGAAAGCTCAACAGGTGAAGAACGTCGTGATTGTTCCGCAAGGCGCGAAAGGCGGCTTTGTGCCGAGGAAGCTGCCGACCGCGAGCCGCGAAGCGATCCAGGCCGAAGGCATCGCCTGTTATAAAGCGTTCGTCGCAAGCCTCCTTTCGATCACCGACAATCTCGTCAGGGGCGAAATCGCGCCACCCGCCGATACCATCCGCCGGGACGCCGACGACGCCTATCTCGTCGTGGCCGCGGACAAAGGAACGGCCACGTTCTCGGATATCGCAAACGAGATTTCCCTGAGCCGCGGCTTCTGGCTCGGCGACGCGTTTGCAAGTGGCGGCTCCGCTGGATATGACCACAAAAAAATGGGTATCACGGCGCGCGGCGCGTGGGAGGCCGTGAAGCGCCACTTCCGGGAAATGAACACCGACATCCAGGCCGCGCCGTTCAGGGTGGCGGGTATCGGCGACATGTCGGGCGACGTTTTCGGCAATGGAATGCTGCTGTCGAAGGCGATCCAACTCGTCGCTGCGTTCGATCATCGCGACATTTTCATCGATCCGAGTCCCGACCCGGCGCTGAGCTGGGGGGAGCGGAAGCGGCTGTTCGACTTGCCGCGCTCAAGCTGGCAGGATTACGACAGGTCAAAGCTTTCGGCAGGCGGAGGCATCTACAGCCGCAGCGAGAAATCCATAAAGCTTTCGATCGAGGCGCAAAGCCTGCTTGGCTTGAAACCGGTGGTGACGGCGAATGAGCTGTTGGCCGCGATCCTGAAAGCGCCCGTCGACCTTCTTTGGTTCGGCGGGATCGGCACCTATGTGCGCGGCGGCGGCGAGACGGACTTGCAGGTGAGCGACAAGGCCAACGACGCGATCAGGGTCACCGCAAAGGATGTGCAAGCAAAAGTGATCGGGGAAGGCGCCAATCTCGGAGTCACGCAGCGGGGCCGCATCGAGTTTGCGCTGCTCGGCGGCAGGATCAATACCGACGCCATCGACAACTCCGCAGGCGTGAACACATCGGACGTCGAGGTCAATATCAAGATCGCGCTGGGCGCGGCCGTCGCCCAAGGCAAGCTCGACATGCGGTCGCGAAACGAGCTTCTCGCCGCGATGACAGATGAAGTCGCGAGCGCGGCGCTCCGCAACAACTATCTGCAACCGCTGGCGATCAGCCTTGCCGAAGCGGATGGATTTTCCGACCTCGGCTTTCAGCAGCAGTTGATGCGAAGGCTCGAAAAGCAAAGGCGTCTCGATCGCGTTGTCGAGACCTTGCCATCCGATGCGGCGCTCCTGGAGCGGCAGGCGGCGCGACAACCGTTAACTCGGCCCGAGCTTGCCGTGCTGCTCGCCTACGCAAAAATCGATCTTGAAGACGAACTCATTCAAGCCTCCGTGCCGGGCGACCCGCACCTTGGACAGGCTCTCTTCGCCTATTTCCCGCCAACGATGCAGGAGCGTTTCGCCTCCGAAATCGATCGGCACCCGCTGCGGCGTGAAATCATCGTCACCAGCCTTGCCAACGAAATCGTCAACAGGGGCGGTCCCACTTTCATCGTTCGCATGATCGAGGAGACCGGGCGCAGCGCCGGTGATATCGCCTTTGCCTTTGCGGCGGTCATGGCCGTCTATCAGCTGCCCGCCATGTTTGCTGGCATCGACGCGCTCGACAGCAAAATAGATGGGCAGAGCCAGCTCCGTCTTTATTGGCGCCTCCAGGACTTGCTGAGGAGGCAGACCGCCTGGTTCCTTCGCCACACACAATTCAGGGAAGGTCTTGAGCCGGAAATCACGCGCTATCGCGACGGGGTCGATTTCCTGATCGGGACTATCGCTGACATGCTGACGGCGCAGGCGAAGGCGCGGTTGCAAGAGGAGGAAGCACGGCTTCAGGCGGATGGGCTTCCTCTTAATCTCGCACGGCGCATCGCCGCCCTTGGGCCGCTATCCCAGGCGCTCGACACGGTCCGCGTTTCAATGGAGGCTGGCGCTTCGATCGCCTCCGCGGCCAGGATTATTTTCCTGATCCGCGACGAGTTTCGCCTCGATGAGCTTGCGTCTGCGAGCGAAGCGCTTGCCGCGGGTGAGCATTTTAACCGGCTCGCCGTGAACGCAAGCCTTGCCGCAATTGCCTCTGCACAGCGAGCATTGGCAAAGAACGTCATCGCGCGTTCGCCTGGGGATGCCGACTTCGCCGCCTGGAAAAAGTGTAATGCTACGGAAGTTTCGCGCGTTGCTAGAACTTTATCCGAAATGCTCACTGGACAAGCACTCACCCTCGCAAAGCTGACGGTGGGTGTGTCCCTTCTGACGGACCTCGCTGCGATTTGATCGATCGTTATCCGCGGCAAAATTGTAACGAGATCTGCCACATTGCCGTTCTAGACCAGAGATGCAGCTTTCCTGCACTCGTTTGTGACCCGCTCGCGCGCTAATGTGTTGGCGCGATTCAAAGTGCATTGGCTTAAAATTTGCGTGTGAAGGGTAACGAAAGCGTAAAGGGCGCGTTAGCGTCGGGTGTTAAGCGGAACCTCAAGTGAACCTCGTGAACACATCGGCAAGATTGATCGGCGCCAGATGGGCGCCTGGCGGGTCCGGGCTCGTTGCGGACAGCCATGTGAGGGTGCGCGCCGACGCCTTGAAGCCAAAGCATTACGATTATCGGATCGACTTCTTTCGCGGTCTCTCGCTGATCTTCATTTTCATCAATCACATTCCGGACAATGCGTTCAGCTATTTTACCTCCCGGACTTATGCGCTTTTCGACTCCGCTGAAGTCTTCATGTTCCTGGCTGGATATTCGGCTGCGCTCGCCTATTACAGCCTCGTTCCCCAAGGGCTCCAGGCCTTCTCGCTGAAGGCTCTTCGCCGGACGCGGGCGATATGGACGTATCACCTTCTGCTTGTCGCCGGGATCATCGCGGCGGCGTTCGTCATCGGGGAAGCAGGCATAAGAACCGACTACGAGATCGCTCTCGACAAGATCGAGAGCGATCCGGTGAGGGTGCTGCTCGGCACTCCCCTGCTCGCCTTCCAGGCGCCGCTTCTCGACATTCTTCCGATGTACGTGATGGTCATGCTTCTCGCGCCTTTCCTGATCTGGCTCAGGGTGCGTGGGGAGCTTGCGCTTCTGGCCTCATCCGGGCTCATGTGGATGTTCACGGCGCGTTTTTTCCCGAACATTCCAACGATGACCTATGATGTCAGCTGGAACTTCAATCCTTTCTGCTGGCAATTCTTGTTCGCAATCGGCTTGGCGTTCTGTTGGCGGGCGCGGACGAATGCGCCGCCGGTGGCGTCGGGCGAGTCCAGACGCGTTCTCGATATTTGCTGTGTGCTTTTCGTAGCCTTCAGCGCCTGCGTGCTGCTGACGATCGCCTTTGAGACAATCGATGACGTTGCGGCCAACCGGCTCAGGGCCATGTATTTCAGCCTTAATAAGCATACTCTAGACCTTTGGCGTCTCGTTGGCCTCCTCGCTTCGGCCTACCTTGTCGCCCGCCTTGTCCCCAAAGAGGCGCCATGGCTTCAGTTCCGTGTGGTCAGGTGGGTCTGCGCGGCGGGTGCGGCTTCTCTTCCAATCTTCTCGCTGACGGTCGTTCTATCTTTCGCCGGCAAGTTCGTCGTTATGGCATTCAATCACTCTATCCTTGGTGACGCCATCGTGACAGGCGCAGGGATCGTGATCATTCTGTCGGTTGCCCTCGGTTTGAAAGCTGGCTTGTTTCGAGCCGCCTCCGACTGGCTTTTTGGCGGAATCGGCAAACCGGCAGCGGCGCCTGCTCGCCGATAGCGCCAACCCCACCTCATTCTTATCTATCGCAAGGCCGGAGGCATGCATTCGGACGCGGCTTATCGGCGGAGATCATGCCTTTATCTTCCAGAACGAGGATAACTGCATCGTCGCGCCGCGTGATTTTTGGAGGATGACATGCGCGGGTTTGTTGGCGCGATCGATCAGGGGACAACCTCCACACGCTTTCTCATTTTCGACCGGAAAGGCGCGATCGTCGGCTCCGCGCAGAAGGAGCACGAGCAGATTTATCCGAAACCCGGCTGGGTGGAGCACAACGCGACGGAGATCTGGCGCAATACGGTCTCGACCATGGCCGATGCGCTTGCCTCGGCCGGGCTTTCCGCCTCCGATCTCTTCAGCGTCGGCGTCACCAATCAGCGCGAGACGACGCTCCTTTGGGATCGCTCCACCGGGGAGCCGCTCGGCAACGCGATTGTCTGGCAGGACACGCGTACGGATAGGTTCGTCACCGAGCTTGGCAAGGACGGTGGCCAGGACCGGCTTCGCGGCAAGACCGGCCTCCCGCTCGCAACCTACTTTTCCGGTTTGAAACTGCGTTGGCTGTTGGAAAACATCCCGGGCGCGCGCGCCAGGGCTGCTTCGGGCGAGGCGCTCTTCGGCACCATCGATTCCTGGCTCGTCTGGAACATGACGGGCGGTCCTCGCGGGGGTCTTCACATCACCGATGTGACGAACGCCAGCCGCACCCAGATGATGAACATCGAAACGCTCGATTGGGACAGGGAGCTGCTTTCGCTTTTCGATGTGCCGAGAGCCTGCCTGCCGAAGATAAAGCCTTCTTCCCAGATTTATGGAGAAGCGGCGACGACGCTCCCAGGCGTTCCCATCGGCGGCATTCTCGGCGATCAGCACGCTGCGCTGTTCGGGCAGGCTTGCCTCAGGCCTGGCGAGGTGAAAAACACATACGGCACCGGCTGCTTCATGCTCATGAATACGGGCGAGCGAATGTTTCCCTCCACCTGCGGGTTGTTGACGACTCTCGGCTACCAGCTTGAGGGAAGGAAGCCGGTCTATGCGCTCGAAGGTTCGATCGCGATCACCGGCGCGCTCGTTCAGTGGCTCCGCGACAATCTCGGCTTCATCCAGCAGTCAGCGGAGATCGAAACTCTGGCCCGCAGTGTGGACGACAATGGCGGCGTCTACTTCGTGCCCGCCTTCTCCGGGCTGTATGCGCCCCATTGGAAAGAGCACGCGCGCGGCGTGATCTGCGGGCTGACGCGCTTTGTGAACAAGGGCCATCTTGCGCGGGCCGCGCTGGAAGCGACGGCCTTCCAGACGCGCGAAGTTCTCGACGCTATGGTGGAGGATTCCGGCGTTGCGATCAGCGAGCTTCGCGTGGACGGCGGCATGGTGGTCAACGACACGCTGATGCAGTTCCAGGCTGATGTTCTGGATGTGCCCGTGGTGCGCCCGATGGTGATCGAGACGACCGCCCTTGGCGCCGCCTATGCGGCCGGACTCGCCGCCGGTTACTGGCAATCGCTCGATGACATTGTCGAGAACTGGAGCGCGAGCAAACGCTGGCATCCAGCGACGGCCCGCGAGAAGAGCGACAGCCTGTATCGCTTCTGGCAGAAGGCGGTGACGCGCTCGCTCGACTGGGCGGAATAGAGAGGTTCTGTCTTGGGTCGAGCGAGCGGACTCCGGCGCAATTTTGGAGCACGACCCCAAGGACCCTCTGCAGCGAAATAATTCCCAGACCGAGGACTTGTAACGCGCAGAGGCACACCAAGCCGCGCGCTTCGCCTAGCTTTCTAAGGGAGGTTGTTCAGTTAGCGGTTCGGCCTCGGCGTACCGGCCCCGATTTCGATAAAGTTCCGGGGTATGGGGGGCCCCTCGAACGGCCTGGCGCCAGGGCAGGCCGTTCGACTTGTCGCGGAGCTTGCCGTTTTGAGTAAGTCCGCTC